>DATJFA010000637.1:0-7752 GCA_035496015.1 Terriglobales bacterium
CCAGCCCTTCTATGGTGCTGTTCGCCCGCCGGTGGTCGTCCTCGCTGAACATTTCGCCGGTCAGGTCGCCGCGCTTGTTCTTGAGCTGGACGGGCACAATTTCTTCCTGCAGGCGTCCGGCCTTGTACGCCGCATCGGCCAACTGCTGCGAGCGCAGCGCAAATTCATCCTGCGCTTCTCGCCCAATGCCCTGCTGCTCGGCATAAAGCTCGGCGGTGTTGGCCATGTAGAGCCCGCATTGCGTATCGAGCAGCGCCACCATGAGCGAATCTTCCAGCTTGCCTTCGCCCAGGCTCAAGCCATAGCGCGCGCCGCGAATTACGTGCGGCGCCTGCGACATGGATTCCATCCCGCCCGCCAGCACCACCTTGGCCTCGCCCAGTTGCATCATCTGCGCCGCGCTCACAATCGCCTGCATGCCCGAACCGCACAACCGGTTGACCGTCAGCGCCGGCGTCTCGATGGGTAGCCCGGCCTTCAACGCCACGTGGCGCGCCCCATAAAGCGCATCGCCCGAAGTCTGCTGAGCGTTGCCCATCACGCAGTGGTCGAATTCCTGGGGATCGAGCCCGGCGCGCTGGATGGCGCACTTGCCCGCGATCGCCCCCAGTTCCTGCGCCGTGAAAGACCTCAGCTTACCTGCCTGGTAGTCGGCCATCGGCGTGCGCGCGCCGCTGACGACGGCGATTTCATTCACCTTCAACATCGGGGAACCTGCTACAGGGAATTTGGTTCGGCCGCAGCCAAACTTATTAGTCTAGCAACTGCAGGGCGGCCTTGGCGAGGGGTGCGATTCACCACCGAGACACGGAGGCTTAGAGAAGAGCTTGCAATTGATGATTGCCGTTGAACGGCAAAAGTGGTGTCTGATTGGTTCTTAATTTACCCAGACGTGCTGAAGCTGACTGCTGAATACTGAGTGCTAATTCCCAATCGTCAATCGTAAATCTCCAATCGTCAATTCCTCTGTGTCTCTGTGGTGAATAAGGAACTTCAGTGCCGCGGGTGCGGCGGAGCGGCCTCCGGCTTGCGCCAGTTCCACACATTGTAAACATACAGTCCGAGGCAAAACACGTTGGCGGGAATGAAGCCGAACTGGGCCGTATTCCTGGCTATCACGCAGATTACAACGCTGTTCAGGCCCGCCAGTATCCAGCCGTGCCAATATCGTTTCCCAATCAAAACAGTGGAGAGTACAGTCAGCAGGCAGGAAATGTAGTCAAGTCTCAACACGGCGCAGGGCCCAGCTTCAGACCTCATCCTAAAACCGCGGCCGGTTGCGGCACAGATTACGAATGTAATGGAAACTTTTGAGTGGCAATCGCTGATTGACGATGCTGTGTTGCAGCAAGTGCCCAGCCTGGCGCCATGCTGAACGCCTTCAGGCGTGAAGCATCTCGCGCGCAGTGCCTATAAGTATTGCAATTAGTCGGAAAGTCTCCGTGGGTTGGAAAACGATCTTCTCTGTGCCTCTGTGCCTCTGTGTCTTTGTGGTGAAACACGAGTTATGCCGCCACAAATTCCGACTGCAGCGCGCATACCCGGCTACTGGCCGCGCGGCCTTTTTCCAGCGCCGTCTCCACTCGGTTGATCATCTCGGTGACAATGTCTGCCGGATCGTACGCCGGGCGGATCACCGCCTCGGCCACGCCCACCGTATTCGGCGGCGGCGTGTCACGCCCCGGCAGGCGAACATCCGCCAGAATGCGCCGCAGTTTTTCCAGCGCCAGCAGCGCGCCACGCTCCGGCGTGTCGGCCAGGATGAGTGCAATAGTAGTCAGATCGTAAAGCACGGCTACATCGGCCTGCCGGATGTGCGTGGAGATAGACTGGCTCACCTCCCGCATCAGCGTCTCCACCGCGTTCTGCCCGAACTCCTTCACCATGGCTGCGCTTTTGCCGAATTCCATCAGCATGACCGTGGTTGGCGTGCCCTGCTGCGAGGAGCGCGCCACCTCCGACATGAGCACATCCGTGTAAGAGGCCCGCTTCAGCAATCCCGATTTTTCGTCGGTCACCGAAAGGTTGCGCACCAGGCGGCGCAGGCGCGCGTTGTGCAGCGCCAGCACAATCTGATCGCTCAGCGTGCGCAGCAGCAACAGGTCGCTCTGACGCCAGTCCGAACCCGCTGGACTCTGCAGGATGAGCACGCCAACCTGGTCGGCGCCATCGCT
Source organism: Terriglobales bacterium (assembly GCA_035496015.1). GTDB lineage: Bacteria > Acidobacteriota > Terriglobia > Terriglobales > Acidobacteriaceae > JAICWP01. Next base: position 2,175 of record DATJFA010000637.1, read on the forward strand.
CAAGGGCAACAGCATCAGCGCTCCGAGCCCCACTGAGTTGAGCTCTCCTGCAATGCCGCTCAGGTCCGCTTCTCTGGTCGGTTCCGCGATCACCACCGGGCCGCGCTGAATGGCGAAATCCTGCAAGGCAGAGAGCAGTTTGACCCGCACCGGCAGTTCGGTGCCCTGAACTCCCGCCCCGGCGTATTCCAGGACCAGCGAAGGCGGTTTGCCCGGGCCGCGCAGGCCGCCCACGCAGCGCACCGCTCCCCAGCGCATCCCTATTTCGCTCAGAGCCGCGCCCAGCACTCCTTTCACATTGGCCTGCTGGTAGAGCTTGCGCGCGGTTTCCGTTACCCACTGCAGGCTGTTGACCTCCAGATCTGGTTCTTTGGGCGGTGTATGCACGCGCCGCTCAGCAATCGGCGCAACCGGTTCTGGCGTCTGCGGCGGAATGACAAGCGTGGGTGCGGCTCCGGCCCCGGCTGCCGCGGCCGCAGCCATGGGGGCGGCCTCCTCCCCTGAATACGTCGGCATCAGGCCCACGTTCATATACAGCCGGCGCAGTTCCTCGTTGCGGTCCTCCTCGTGCGGAAACAGCTGCTGGATGCGCACCAGCCGTTCCTGCGCCTTGCTCCGCATCCCGTACTGCACCAGAATTTCCGCCTGCAGCATCAGGTCTTGCAGCATGCTGTGCTCGTCGGCTTCTTCTTCCTGCTGCTGCGTCTCCGGAGCCTTGCTCACGACGGTGAAGCGCCCGGCGATTGCGTTCAGCCGTGCCTCAGGGATTTTTCCCCGCAGCATCTCCAGCCGCCCGTGATGACCGGGTTCGTAGGCATCTACCTCCGCTGCCCGGTCCAGGGCGTCGCCCGCCTTGGTGAAATTTCCTGCCGCATAATAGAGTTCAAAGAGCTTGATCAGCGTCTGGCAGTAATCGGCTTCCCGGTTGGATCCATTGAACAGCTCGGCCATGTACTCCAGCATCTCCACTGAAGGCCGGTGCTGTTCCAGTAGTTGCGCCAGCATGCCTACAAACTCGCGCCGGCTGCCCTTGCCCCGCAGAAAACGCTCCAGCTTGCGGGCCAGGGCCACTGCCGAAGCGTCCTGCTGCGCGTCAATGTAGGCCGCCACCAGGTCCACAATCTGCTGCGCCCGCTCCGGATTCTGCTCAAAGAGCTCCCACAGAATCGGCTCCGCTTCCGCCAGCCGCCCGGTGCCCATCAACGCCCGCCCGTAAAGGTCCCGCACCTCCGAGGGCGCCTTCGCCCGGTCCTTTATCAGCGGCTGCAGTACCTGCAGAGCTTCCAGAAAGTTGTTTTGCTGCACCGTCAGGCGGCCATAGGCTAAGGCCGCTTCGGGACTGCTTGGGTCGGCGCGATAAGCGCGTTCATACCATGGCCCCGAGTTGCCCCCCGATTTCTGTTCCAGTTCGCCCACGCTGAGGAAGCAGACGCCAGCCTTTTTGCCTTCGCCCATTTCCAGCGCCAGCTCGCCCGCGCGCCAGAAGTTCTGCCCCGTCGGCTCCAGGAACACAATCCGTTCCAGCACCGCCAGCGCCCGCTTATTGTTACGCTGCGCCGTGAAGCCGGTGAGCGCCGCCTCGTAAGCATCCATCGCTTCCTTTCGGTTGCTGGCTTCGATGAATTGCGCATAGCGGAAGGTCTGTTCAAATGTGGGCTTGGTAAGGCGTACCAGCTTCTTATAGGTAACGGTGGCGTTGCTGCTGTCGCCCGCATCTACCTGACGATAGAAAAGTTCCCCCAGCATCTTGGCCGCCTGCTGGGTATCGTTCACCTGAATGTAGAGGTCGGCCGCCGCCAGCCGGATTTTATCGTTGTCCGGATCCTCATGCAGGATAGCGACGTATTCATCCAGCGCTGCCGTGATCTTGCCTTTTTGCAAGTACTTCTCGGCCTTCTCCCGCCGCTTGGCGATATCGGATTTATCCGAGCGTCTGCTGAGGTCAAGCATGGGTGTGCGTATTTCGGGGGACTTCTGAATTGTAGGCAGAACCCCCAGTGGCCAGCAATGCAGCGGAGGTACAACGCAGGTTACTAAAGTGTGGTTTGAAGCCGGGGCAGGGCTCCGGCGCCGGTACTTTCGGTCGGCAGGATGGTCGATTTGGGGCCGCCGCCCGCTTCTGGTAATGTCGCCCGCATGCCTGCCGCCCCCGAAGTCCCCACCCAGGCCCCGGCTGACACACGTGAAGCCGGACTGCACCGACAATTAAGTGCCGGCCGGATGGCCATGGTGGGCGTAGGCGGCTCCATCGGCACCGGCCTGCTGCTGGGCTCCGGCGCGGCCATTCAGATTGCTGGCCCCGCCGTCATCTTCAGCTTCCTGATAGCCGCTCTGATCAGCTGGACCGTGACCGTGGCCTTCGGCGAACTGGCCAGCCTGCACCCGGCGGCCGGCTCCTTCGGCGTTTATGCCGAGCTTTATCTGAATTCCTGGGCCGGATTCATTTCCCGCTACGGACTCTGGGTGGCTCTCGCCATCGCCATCGGTAGTGAAATGGTGGCCGCCGCTACTTACATGTCCTACTGGCTGCCTCAGGTATACCCACTCATTTGGGTGGCGCTGTTCTCCGCCCTCTTGGTGGGCGTGAATCTGTTCTCGGTCGGCGGTTTTGGCGAAGTTGAATACTGGTCCGCGATGGTGAAACTGGTCACCATTGCCGCCTTTATCGTAATTGGCGCCGTCTTCCTGCTGGATGGCCGCGTGGCGCCGCAGTACACCGCTCACGCCGGCTTTTTTCCCAAAGGCTTGTGGGCGCCCGGCGCAGCCATGTCGTTCGCGCTGTTCACCTTTGCCGGGATAGAGTTCGTGGCCATCTCCTCGGGTGAGTCGCGTTCCGCCTCCGAGATGCCGCGTGCCGTGCTAATCACCTTCGGCATTCTGACCTTTGTCTATTTGGGAGCTATCGCCATCCTGGTTGGAGTAATGCCCTGGAACGGCGCCGGCGTGACCGAAAGCCCCTTCGTGACGGTTTTCCGCATCGCTGGCCTCCCCGCCGCCTCGAACATCATGAACTTCGTGGTGCTCACTGCCGCGCTCTCGGGGGCCAACGCCAGCCTTTACGCCGATTCGCGCATGCTGTTTTCCCTGGCACGCGGCGGCTATGCCCCCACTCGCTTCGGTCGCCTGACTCGCACCGGTGCCCCACTGCTGGCGTTGCTTGCCTCCTGCTTCGGAATTATTCTGGCGCTAATTTTTGAGCGCTGGGCGCCCCAGTCGGCCTATGTTTCCCTGCTGGGCGCTGCGCTGTTCGGAGTCATGCTGGTATGGCTGGTCACGCTTGCGGCCCACATTGCCTTCCGCCGCAAGCTCTCACCGGCACAACTGGCGGCCCTGCCCATGCGCCCCCGCGGCCGAGTATGGCTCTCCGCGGCGGGCATTGTGATTGTGCTGGCCTCCCTGGCGGGAACCTGGTTCTACTCCCATCTCATCGTTATCAGCGGCGTCATTTACGTGGTTGTTCTCACCATCTTCTACCTGGCCATGAAGAAATCGCGCCCGAACATTACAATATCCGAGTCATGACCGACGACCTTCTGCGTTATCGCCCTGAGTTCCCTATCCTGGAACGCACTACCTACCTGATCAGCAACTCCCTGGGTGCCATGCCCCGCGGCGTTTACGACGCCCTGCACAGTTATGCCGACACCTGGGCTACTCGCGGGGTGCGCGCCTGGGAAGAACGCTGGTGGATGCTGGCAGCTCAAGTCGGCGACCAGATCGGCGCCCTGATGAACGCGCCCCGCGGCTCGGTCGCCACCTTCCAGAACGTGACTACCTGCCAGGCCGTGGTGGCTTCCTGTTTCGATTTCTCCGGCAAACGCAACAAGGTGGTTTACAGCGACCTTAACTTCCCCTCGGTCATGTATTTCTGGGAAGCGCAGCGCAGCCGCGGCGCACGTGTGCACATGGTCAAGTGCGACGATGGCATCCACGTGCCCACCGAGCGCCTGCTCGAAGCGATTGATGAAACTACGCTCCTGGTGCCCGTTTCGCACGTTATCTTTCGCAGCGCCTATATCAATGACGCCCGCGCCATCATCGAGCGCGCGCACAAAGTGGGCGCCCACGTCGTGCTCGATACTTTCCAGTCCCTGGGCACCGTCCCCGTTGACGTGCAGCAAATGGAGGTGGACTTTGCCTGCGGCGGCGTTCTGAAGTGGCTGTGCGGCGGCCCCGGCACTGCCTACCTCTATGTGCGGTCCGACCTGGGCCGCAAGCTCGAGCCCAAGTACACCGGCTGGACCGCTCACCAGAATCCCTTTGCGTTTGAGGTTGGACCCAACCGCTACACCGAGCCACCGTACCGCTTTATGAACGGCACGCCGAACATCCCGGCGCTGGAGACTGTGCCACCCGGCCTGAAGATCCTATCGGAAATTGGCATAAAAAGCATTCGCGAGAAGTCCATCCGCCAGACTACGCGCCTTATCGAACTGGCCGACCAGCACGGCTGGCGCGTCAACACTCCGCGCGACCCCCAACGGCGCGGCGGCACCGTCTCCATTGACATGCCCAACTCCAAAGATGTCTGCGAGCAGTTGCTCAAGCGCGACATTCTGGTGGACTATCGTCCTAACGCCGGTGTCCGTTTTTCCCCGCACTTCTACAATACCGACCAGGAACTGGAAACCGGCATTGCCGCCGTGGAGGAAATCCTCCACGCCCCGCCTGCCCTGGCCCGATAAGTCAACCACTAATCTTGTGGCTCGGGCGCCCTCGCCCTCGTGGCCTTCCGCAGGAAGGCGTCATGCTGAGGCCCTTTAAGGGCTAAAGCATCTCGCGTGCACTGTCACCATCTTCTTCTTTGAGATGAACCTTGTGGCGCGGGCGCCCTCGCCCGCGTACGGTAACTCTTATGGCCTTTTGGGTGGTTTAGCCGTACCATAGCGCCCTATGTTAGAAGTAGAACAACTCAAGAAGCGCACTGAACAATTAGAAGATGAGAACCGCCGCTTGCAGCACTCCGCAGCAGACCTCGAACGTTCTTACGACGTCACGTTAGAAGCCTTGGGCGATACCCTCGATTTGAAAGAAGGCCAAATTTTGAGCCATTCCCGGCGGGTGACTGCGTTCGCCATCTGTATCGCACGCGCAATGGGAATCCCGTCGGATAGTCACCAGATGCGGATCATTGCTCGTGGCGCATTTCTTCACGACATTGGCAAGATAGCGATTCCCGATGTAATTCTGCGCAAGCCAGGACCCCTCACTCCAGACGAAGTTGCCATTATGTCCCACCACCCATTCCACGCTTATCAAATGCTTAAAAAGATTCCCTTCCTGCAGGAAGCGGCAGAAATCGTTTACACACATCATGAAAGGTTCGACAGGCACGGGTATCCACGCAGGTTGGAGGGCAAAGACATACCCCTCGGTGCCCGAATTACCGCCGTCGCCAACACGCTTGACGCCATAACTTCCGACCTCTCCTATCGCCCGGCCAACTCTATCGAGGCTGCTCGGAAGGAGATTGAGGTCTGGTCGGGGCGGCAGTTCGATCCCGAGGTGGTCAAGGTGTTCCTCTCCATGTCGCCCTCGGTCTGGGAAGAGTTGCGCAAACAGATCATGCGCGGGCTAG
>DATJFA010000638.1:0-2555 GCA_035496015.1 Terriglobales bacterium
GGGGTCGCTGTGCCGGCCGAGATCGGCCAGGTACTCGATGGCGGCCAGCACTCCGGCGATGTTTTCATGGCAGAGCGTGCCTGTCTCCCACTGCTCAGGCAGACGGTCGTATTGCGCCCGCACTTTGTAAGGCCGCATCCGGCTGGACACCTCGCGCTTGCCGTACATCACGCCCGAGTGCGGCGCGAAGAACTTGTAGGGCGAGCAGAGCAGGAAATCGCAATCGAGATCGCGCACGTCAATGGAGCCATGCGGAGCGTAGTGCACCGCGTCAACCACAGCCAGGGCTCCGGCAGCATGCGCCAGGCGGACAATCTCTTTCACGGGATTGATGGTGCCCACTGCGTTCGAGGCGTACCCTACGGCAACCACCCGCGTGCGCGGGGTAATCTTTGCGGCCAGGTCGTCCATGCGCAAGGTGCAGTCTTGCTGGTTAACTTCGACGCGCTTGATGAGCACGCCCTTTTCTTCCAGCGCCAGCCAAGGAGAGACGTTGCCATCGTGGTCGAGCCAGGTGAGCAGGATCTCGTCGCCGGCCGCGAGTTCGCGCCCGATGGCGCGGCTGAGCAACAGGTTGAGGGTGGTCATGTTCTGACCGAAGGAGACTTCATCGGCGTCGCAGCCCAGCAGGTCAGCCATGGCCCGATGCGCCTCCGCCAGCATGGCGTCATTGCGCTCGCTGGTGAGGTAAGCGCCGCCGACGTTGGCGTTCGATTGCACGAAGTAATTTGCGACCGCGTCAATTACTCGCTGCGGCACCTGCGTGCCGCCAGGGCCGTCGAGAAACGCCGCCGGGCGCCCGTTGACCTGGAGTTTGAGCGAGGGAAACTGCTTCCGCACCCAGGCGATGTCGAGCGCTGCTGCTTTGCGATTCAGTGTTTGTGTTTCCATGCGTTTTCCGTTGTTCAAACGAATGTCATCCTGAGCGGAGCCTGCTAATTCGCTCGCGAATCAGCAGGCGCAGTCGAAGGACCCCTGCGTCGCTGCCAGATGCAACAACCGAGTCAGGGAGTTTCTTTGACACGCCCCATCTTTGCTCAGCGGAAACTCCCTTCGGCGGTATCGTGCTTCCGTCAGCGCAGGGGTGTTTCGACTCGGGCATGTGCCCTCGCTCAACATGACAGACGGAATAATTTCTTCTCCGAAGAGGTCCTTGGCTCCGCTCAGGATTTCGGCAGCGTGCTCCCGCTTCGCTCACGCCCGCTGAACGCCTCAATTTCGAGTCGCCATCACCGCGCTGTCGCGGCTCGGCTCGCTCAACATGACAGGTGCGAAGCTGACTATTCTTGTCGCAGTGCTTATTTGTTTCCCGCCGCTCGTACCAGATCGGCCAGCAGGCCGTAAGCTGTTTCTGTCACCCCCGGGTTCTGTTCCGTTATCGCCAAGCCGGGAAAAATATCGGTTTCGAAGTAAATGGCCGACGAGGTTCCGTTCACCCAGGCCAGGGGATCGCTGAGAGGCAGCTGCTGCGGCCTCACGCTGGCCCGTACTCCTTCTTTTTCGCGCCGCGCCTGACATACCAGTTTATAGGGACGATTCGCCCGGCGGGCGGCCTGCACCGCCAGCGGATGCAGTTCCTCAATGCCTTCGCGCTCTACCGCTTGCGGCTTCAAAGGCATGCCCATGAGCACCGTTACCAGCGCTGCTACCTTGACGGCGGCGTCCCAGCCTTCCAGGTCGTCGCTGGGGTCGGTTTCGGCCACGCCCAGTTCCTGCGCCTTGCCAACGGCGCGGTTGAGCGTGCCGCCCTCCTCCATCTGCTGCAGCACAAAGTTGGTGGTGGAATTCAGGATGGCGCGGAAGCCGAGCACCTTCACCGTGGGCAGCGTGTCGCGAAACAGGCAGAAGATGGGCACGCCGTCCATGACCGTGGATTCGAACAGGAATTTGCGGCCGACGTTCTTCGCCAATTCCGTGAGTTCCTTATACCCGTGCACCACCGGACCCTTGTTGGCGGTGATGGCGTGGGCGCCCGCCTCCAGGGCCGCTTTCAGGTGGTCAATGGCGGGCTGTCCGGTTTCGCGGTTGAGAGAGGTGATTTCGAAAAGGACATTGGCCTGGGCGGCGCGCAGCCAGCCGCGGACGTTATCTGGGCCGGAGGGCGCCGGTGTTTCACCGCGCAGCAGGGCGGCCGCATCCAGCCCTTCAGGGTTCGCGATCCATCCCATCCGCCGCGTGGCCACGCCGGTCAGCCGCCATTCGATGCCGTATTCTTTGTGCAGGTCGGCGCGTTTTCGTTCTGCCAAAGAAACGAAGGCCCGTCCCACATTGCCAAAGCCGAGCAGCGCCAGGTTGTAAGTGATGGTTTTCAAGAAAAGATTCAGGTGCCGCCCCTACGGGCTCTGGCATTTTCTCGCGAACCTACCCAGGGCTTACGCCTTGGGCTAAGAGCTGTTTCGCCCTCCGGGCTGGCGCGACGAAGGCGCGCACGTGCAGCCGGAAATTCGAATTCATGCCGGCGCTACCATCTAAATCATAGCGGCATCAGGTAGCGGAAATAATGGTTGTCGCGCGTCCAACCCAGGCTCTCGTACAGGCGCTGCGCGGGATGGTTG
>DATJFA010000639.1:0-3727 GCA_035496015.1 Terriglobales bacterium
GAAGTTTGATTTTGGCGGCAAGCCCCCGCTGTATGCGGCCCTCTTGTTCCCGGTGCTTGGCCTGGTGGGAATTGCGCTGAGCGGGAGCAAGGCCAGAAAGACGCGGCTGCGCTTTGCCATGGTCTTTGTGGGCGCGGCGACGCTGCTCTCCTTTGCCGGTTGCGGCGGGGGATTGCATGGCCCGCTGACTCCGGCGGGAACCTATCAGCTTACGGTGACCGCTGCCAGCACAACGGTGCAGGCGAGCGCGCCAGTGACTTTGAATGTTCAGTAATCCTGCAGTAGAACTATGGGTAACTATTAGAAACGCTATAGGAGCGATTCGATATGTCAAGTCCGTTCATAGGCGAGATACGGATGTTCGCCGGTAATTTTGCGCCAGTAGGTTGGGCGTTCTGCAATGGCGCTTTGATACCAATCTCAGAGAATGATGCGCTTTTTAATCTCATCGGCACCACGTACGGTGGCGATGGGCAAACCACCTTTGCCCTGCCCGACCTTCAAAGCCGCGTTCCCGTCCACGTTGGACCCGGATTTGCTTTGGGACAGAGTGGCGGAGTGGAGAGTGTAACGCTCACCACCAGCCAGATTCCCGCGCACAGCCATGTGCCCCAGGCTTTCAACAGCCCGCCTCCCGGCAATTCGAACGATCCCACCAACAACGTTTGGGCGAGTTCGACGACCGGCAGCGTTTATGTGTCCGGCACCCCCGCCAACGTAGCCATGTCTGCCGACGCCTACGCGCCAACCGGCGGGTCACAGCCCCATGACAATATGGTGCCGTTCCTGGTGATCAACTTTATCCTCTCGCTGTTTGGAATTTTCCCCAGCCAGACTTAACGGCGGGGATCGGGCAAATTCGTGGTAGGAGCCGGCCTTTATCGGCCCGCATAAGGAGATTAAGAAAATGTCAGAGCCATTTCTAGGGGAGATAAAGATCATCAGCTGGAATTTCCCGCCCAAAGGATGGACATTTTGCAACGGCCAGTTGCTGCCCATCAACCAGAACCAGGCGTTGTTTTCGATTTTAGGCACCACCTTCGGCGGCGACGGCAGAACGACCTTCGGCCTGCCCAACCTTCAGGGCCGCATGCCGGTACACGTTGGCAACGGCATTGTTTTGGGCGAACTGGGCGGCGAAACATCGCACACCCTGAACATCAGCGAGCTGCCCGCGCATGCTCATACGCCCAGGGCCAACCATACGGCTCCCACATTGTCTGTTGCAGCGGGGAACGTGTGGGCCGACAACCCTAGTCAGTACAATTCCACCTCGAATACGGCCATGAACCCCTCGTGCACCACTGCCACCGGCGGCAACCAGCCGCATGAGAACATGTCGCCCTATCTGGTATTGAACTTCATCATCGCCTTGCAGGGGATCTTCCCCAGCCAGAACTAGAGGAGAGAGGAAACTATGTCAAATCCATTTGTTGCTGAGATCAGGATTTTTGCAGGAAACTTCGCTCCTAAAGGCTGGGCCTTGTGCGACGGCCAACTTCTGCCCATCAGCCAGAACACCGCCCTCTTCTCTCTGCTGGGCACCACCTATGGCGGCGATGGCAAGAGCAACTTTGCCCTGCCCAATCTCCAGGGCTGCGCGCCGATGCAGGCCGGCCAGGGGCCGGGCCTGAGCCTGCGTGACCTGGGAGAAATCGGCGGCGAGCAGACGGTTACGCTACTCCAGACGGAGATGCCGTCCCACACCCACACCGCCCAGGCGGTCGCCGGGAGCAATTCCATTGACCCGGGAAACAACGTCTGGGCCAATGGACAGAAGGGCTTTGGCAGCGTCTATGCTCCTTCCGCCGGCGGAAACAACGCAAGTATGAGCCCGTTTGGCTTGTCGATCTCCGGCGGCAACCTGCCCCACAACAACATGATGCCCTTCCTGGGCCTCACATTCATCATCGCGTTGCAGGGAGTGTTCCCAGCGCGAAGCTAGGCCGTGCAAAATATCCAATCTGGGCTTGGGAGCGGTCTTCCCAAGCCCTTTTTGTTGCAGCCGGGATCATCGCGTATGCTGTCAAAGAAATGACTGACCATAGCGTGGCAACGTCCAGTGGCGGACCTGTTGTAGTGGAAAAAGATATACCCCTGTCATGCTCCGTAATCTGGCGGCTGCAACGCGACTTCTACGTCCAGCGTGGGCTTAAGGTCTGGACTGAAGATTTGGTGCCCAGCTACATCACCAACAATCCCTTCATCGCCGAGATTTACGCAGAGATCGTCGCCGGCTTTATTTCGGACTGCATGGACCTCTCGCAGAAAGAAGCGCGGCCGCTCTCGCCGGAAAATCCATTGCGCATTCTGGAGCTTGGCGCCGGCACCGGCAAGTTCTCTTATCTCTTCCTGCGAAAGCTCACTACGCTTCTGCAAGCCAGGAAGATTCCTCCGCAGATCGTGCGCTACTCCATGGCCGACTGCTCTGAAAGCCTGCTGGCCGAGTGGCGCGCCAATCGCTACCTGGCTGAATTCGTGAAGGCAGGAATTCTGGAATTTCAGCTGCACCGCGCTGAAGAAGACACTTCATCTGCTGCGGCAACGAGCTCGACAGTGGCGAATCCGGCCTCGCAAGCCACCGGTCCGCTCGTCGTCATCGCCAATTATGTTTTCGATAGTCTCCCCCAGGACGCCTTCATCATCACCGGCGGAGAAATCTCGGAAGCGCTGGTTACCACCACCCGCGTGAACGCAGGCGCAACTGCCAGCCAAGAAGTCCCAAAGCTCAGCGACCTGCAACTCTCCTTCAAGAATGTTCCCGTTCCGCCCGGCCGCTACCCGGATAAATCATGGAATGAAATTCTGGAGCACTATCGCAGCCGGTTGTCCGCAACCACGGTGCTCTTCCCTTGCACCGCACTCGGTCTCTTGCGTCAGCTCAGCCAATCCAGTGACGGACGGATGCTGGTGCTGGCCGCCGACAAGGGCTTTGTCCGCGAAGAGGATCTCGCTCTGCTTCAAGGTCCGCCTCATCTGGAGTTTCACGCTTCCAGCAACTGTTTTTCCCAGACGGTGAACTTTGATGCGATTACCAGATATTTTTACGGGCTTGGCGGCGACTGGCTGCTGCCGCAGAAGCATTTTTCCAGCCTGAATATCTGCGCGTTCATCGCGCGCCGCCCGGGCGATGAGTTTCCCGCCACGCGCAAATCATACGAGCACGCGCTTGTCGGCTTTGGCCCCGACGACCTCTTTGCGCTGATGAGCTGGCTGAACGCGCACTTGGAAGAAGTCTCGGTGGTCCAGGCCCTGGCGATCTTGCGGCTGACCCGCTGGGACACAACGGCCCTCCTGCGGCTGTTTCCCATCATCGCTCGCCAGCTTCGCACGGTAGCTGGCGAGCGCTACGATCTCCGTCAGACCGTGATGGATACGTGGGCCAATCACTATCCGGTAAGCCCCGCTGAGAACTTACTCGCTTTTAACTGCGGCGTCATCCTGCTGGAACTCCGGTTCTTTGCCGAGGCGCTGCCACTCTTCAAGGCATCTGAGCAGGTGCTGGGGCGCACGGCCAGCACCAGTTACAACCTGGGGCTATGCGCTCTGGGACTGGGCCGCTCCTCTGACGCGCTGGCCTATATGGCGGAGGCATGCGATCTCGACCCTGGCTTCGAGCTGGCCAGGAGCTCACGCGCCCGGCTGGAAAAAGAGCAAGCCCGGAGCTGATCAGGTTTCGAGCCCGCGCAAATCTGCTCTCGCCTGAGCTGCCGCGGCTTTTGATGGG
>DATJFA010000640.1:0-12238 GCA_035496015.1 Terriglobales bacterium
TAGGAGATTGAGGAAGGACTTCTGCCCCAGGAAGTTGCCGATAAAAGCCGTAGTTGACTCCGTGGAACCAATAGGACTGAGCAGGGTTACACCCCTGGTCCTGCAGTCTCCCGTACTGGTTCTCAGGCAAGTCGCCGTCGCAAATGAATTCCAGGTGCCCGGAATGTGCCAATTGTCGTAACGAAAATTGTCACTCACGTTAAGCTTGCTGGTCACTTCGACAGTGGCACCGAGATCAGCGGTGGCAGCTATGCGCCGCACTGACGCCGGCCCGGAAAACGTGAACTGCTGTTCGCCGGTCCGGGTCACCAGCCCGCTGAAGAATTCCGCATAAGGTGAGTTCATGTCGGCGGAGCTGTAAGTGCCGCGCGCCACCAGGTTCACCCGTTTCAAATAGTTTGACTGCAGGCTCAGAGATTCCGTCGGGGTGCTGGTGCGCACTCTCTGGCTGCGCGTGTACGCAAAGTACCCGTTACAAGCAGGGTTGACCGCGTTATTCCTGAATACCGGGCTACATGGCTGGCGCGGGTCCGAGGATCCGAGGTCCGGCTGCGAATTAATAGGCAAACCCAGGGAAACGGGCGTGCCATCGGGCAGCAGAAAGACATTGTATGGGCTCAGACTCCAGCTGGTATCGTTTCTGTCGTATTGCAGAAACTGGTCGTAGCTGATGTTGGTTTTTGACAACATCTTGAAATCCACGCCGAAGTGATAGTCGTTCTGGCTGACATTCCAGGCCTGGTCCAGAAGTGGATCTGTGCCCTCGTGAAAACTGGAAAATGAGGGGCCCTCAGAGCGGTTGCGCGTGTAGCCCAGCCGAAACGTTACCTTGGCCTGCGGCATCAGGGTCAGACCGGTGTCATACATCCGCCGCCGGATCTGCATCTCATGCGGAGAAAAACCGACCGGCAGGTTGGGGACCGACGTCGGGGGATTCAATGGGTTGGCCAGCAGGTCATAGTTAAAGAAATTCTGATCACGCCGGAAGAGGAAGCTGAAGTCATACCATTTGTTCTTCGACAGGCCCACGCGTCCGACGTTTTCCGGATCACCGCCCCACCCGAAGCTGCTCACGTTGAGATCGTCGAACAATACTCCCGCATTGTTGAGCGAATGGGCGGAGAACGTTTGATCAAGAAAGCGCGGGCCGGCATGTTGATTGATGAGGGTGTCATACATTGCTCCGCTGCCGTTGACGTCGCTGAAGCGGTAGCCGAACTCAATGCTCTGCTCCACGTGGTAGTCGCTGATGTCCTTACCTTCAGCAACGGCAGCCGTGCTTCCCGCCTGCGTTCCGCCACCGCTGGCCTGGGCCAGCGCCCAACCAGGCGCCATCAGGAGGATTAAGAAAAGCCAGGCGGCCTTCCTCACAAATCTCTCCGCACCCTCGGGGCTGCGTGCTTGCGGCCCGGATACCTCAGCAAGTTTCTCGGCACGTCTACGGCTTCCCGTCATTGGAGACTCCCTGCCTCTTCTAGGGCTTGAAGAAGACCTCACTGAAATTGGAGCCATGGATAAACGCGTGGCACATGGTGCAGGCCTGGTATTTCTGAGCCTGGTTGTGCGCCGGGCCAATGGGCGGCTGCGAGGGCACATTGCTCATGGCCAGGGTGTGACACTGCAAACACAGCAGGTTGACCTGGCTCACTCTTAGAAGGCGCGGGTTGGTGGAGCCGTGCGGCGTGTGGCAACTGGTGCAGCCTTCCGTCGCCACCGGCAGGTGCTGGTATACAAAGGGACCCTTTTTCTCGGTATGGCACTTGAAGCAGACCTGGTCCTGGGCCGCGCTGGCCCGCAACTGCCTGGGCAGGAACCCTCCGTGCTCGTTGTGACAATCGGTGCACTGCACTAATCCCTGGTTTACGCGATGCCGGTACGGACGGCTGAATTCCGCCTTCACCTCCGTGTGGCACTGGTAGCAAAGCTGTGGCTGCTTCTCCACCAGCAAGGCTCTTTCCGTCTTCGCGTGGTGGGGGGAATGGCAACTGATACAGCCAATGTCATTGCTGGCATGAGCGGAACGGGAGAAGTTGGCGTGCTCGTTGCCATAGGAATGACAACTGAGGCAGCGCTTGTTGGCTTCCGCCATGCTCAACTTCTCAAAGACAATGATCTTGCTCTTGTCGCCTCCGCCCTCGACGTGCGCGGCCCCCGGACCGTGGCAGGCTTCGCAACTCATCCCCTTGCCTGGCGCGCCGGGCTGAAATCCCATTTTGTAGTGGGGTGTTCGTTCGGTCGCTTTGAAGATGTCTTCGTGACATCCTTTGCACGTTTCAGAACCTACGTATTGCCCAGACTCCTTGGTTTGGCTTGCGGCGCTGGTCTGGGCCGCGCTTTGCTCCGCATTTCGCGCCTGCACCTGAATTACAGTTAGCAGCAGGAAGGGCAATAACAGGAAAGGGAGCTTGCCGATTCGGAGATACATGCTGCCTCCGCGCGAGATTGCGCTGTGAACAACTTTCAAACGGAGTATCGAACTGCGAGCCGCGATTTCTGGCCCAAGACCGGCGGCAAATCCACCCTGAAATTCAGGTCCCGTTGGGGGAAGTCTATGGCAGGCCTACTCCCCTGAATCTGTGACCGCCGTCACACTGGGAGTGCAAAGATGGTTACAGCCGCCGACATGTCGCTGGATAGGGGTGTGGCGGCAGGAGTTAGAGGAAATTCTTCAGGGGGGAAACCTTACCTTCAATGTTGTTTCAGGGCATCCCGGCGAACTTCTTCGCTCACCGCCATGCCCAGCGCGAAACTGGCCACCAGCAGCACCAGCCATCCACCCAGTTGCTTCACTCCGGCGCCTCCCTGGATCCACCCCAGCGATGAACGCATGGCCCAGACGGCAGCTGCAAAGGCCAGCAGAAGACGCAGGAATTTGACCCAGGACCGGTGCAATTTTTCCGCCATGGATGCCCTACTCCTTCCCAGTAAACACTCTCCCGCCGCGGCGCGCACATTACGAATGTTGGTTCCCGCCCATTGGCCTGCCGGAATGGGCGAGCAACTCCGCGATGCGACGTAGCTCAGGAAGAGGCGCAGCGTGGTTCAGGTGATTTGTACGTCTGCCGCGGCCACGGCATCACAAGGACGAAGGGGTGAAGTCGGCCAGCCTGGGAGCCCTAGTTTATCAGCAAGGAAGGACCTATGCGCGTAGACCCAGTTTGTGGCATGGAAGTGGACGAGACCAGGGCCCCGCAAAACCTGCGTTCCGAACACCTCGGGCATTACTTCTATTTCTGCTCGCAGGAATGTAAAGATGAGTTCGAGCGCAATCCGCAACACTACGTAACTCCGCCGGCGGCTTGATCGGCCAAGGATTACGGAGGGCATATCGGACGTGCACCCCACGGCACTTCGGGCATGAGCCTACTTAGCCTTCAGTAATTTGACCCCAAAGGGTGAGCCGGGTTGTCATAGGGGGCATGGTTCCCCGTCCCGAGCCTCGTTACAACACGCGCCTGCGCGTGCGCGTGCGCGGCGTAGACGCTTTTGGCCATCCTTTTCAACAAGATGCGTACACCTGCGATATCAGCCGCCGGGGCGCTCGCCTGGATGGCACCCCCTCGATTGTGGATACCGCGGCTGTCATCGAGGTGCAGCACCGGGGACGGCGCGCTCGCTTCCGCGTAGTCTGGATCGGCGGCTATGGCACCTCCCTCCATGCCCAGGCCGGGTTGCAGTGCCTGGAACCAGACGAGAATATCTGGGGAAGCCTGCCTTCGCGCTCCGCGCCCGCGACTGCCAGTCAGTAGCTGTCATACTCCCAGTTCATCCTGCCCAACAACTCCCAAGACATTTGCTAGTATGGCGGGCCTGTCCAATTCTGGTACTCGGAGGATGAGTTGCCCGCTATTACGCGTCGGCGAAGCCATTCGCAGGAGTGGTACGAGCGCGCGCAAAAATATCTGATTGAAGGTGTCAATTCACCGTCACGAGGCAGCGCGGTGTATGCGCCCGGCCCCATCGTCCTGGAGCGCGGCCAGGGGGCGCAAGTCTGGGACATTGACGGCAACCAGTACACCGACTTCATGATGTCGTTCGGCGCGCTCATCCATGGGCATGCGCACCCGGCGATTGTGGAGGCGGTCTACCAGGCCATGGCCGAAGGCTCGCACTTTGCCGCCGCAACTCAGGCCGAGTTGGAAGCAGCCGAGCGCTTCTGCCGCATGGTGCCATCCGCCGAGGCAGTACGCTTCACCAATACCGGCACCGAAGCCACCATGCTGGCGTTGCGCCTGGCGCGCGGCTTCACTGGGCGCAGCAAGTTTCTGAAGTTCGAAGGTCACTACCACGGCTGGTATGACCCTTATCTGCTGAATGCGCACGGGCATCCGCCGGAGCAACTGGGGACTCCCGAAAATCCGGCCCGCATACCGGATTCGCAAGGAATTCCCCCGGCCACATTCGATGACGTCGTAGTTGCCGCCTGGAATGATGTTGCGCAACTGGAACGGGTCATGCAGAAGCACGGCGATGAACTGGCTGCTGTCATCACCGAACCCATCATGGCCAACATGGGCTGCATTCCGCCGCGCGACGGCTATCTGCAACGGCTGCAGGAGCTCGCGCGCGAGCATGGCGCTTTGTTCATCCTCGACGAAGTGGTCACCGGGTTCCGCTATGCTCCGGGCGGCTGCCAGGAACTGTGGAGCCTCAAGCCTGACCTGAGCACCTTCGGCAAGGCCATGGGTGCGGGCTTTCCCGTGGGAGCGGTCACGGGCCGCCGCCAAATCCTGGAGCAGATGCGCTGGGGCGAGAACATGGTGCTGCACTATGGCACCTTCAATGGCCATCGCCTGACCATGAAGGTGATTGCTGCCAATCTCGGCCTGCTGGCCGCCGACGGCAGCGCCGCCATCCGCAAAATCCGCGCCTTGGGCGACTCCGCTATCAGTGGGCTGCGCGACGTCTTTGCCCGGCGCAAGATCAAGGCTATCGTCCAGGGCTTCGGCCCCATGTTCCAGATTTACTTCACCGGGCGCGAGTCCATCCACGACTACCGCGACTACTGCGCCCATGTGGATTCAGCCCGCTACTCGCGCTTCGTCCACCTGCTGCTGGGAGAGGGCATCTACATGACGCCCTCCAACGGATTGCACTGGATTATCAGCACGGCGCACAGCGAAACCGACATAAGAGCACTGGTCCGGGCGGCGGATAGGGCATGCGCGCGGCTCACATGAAAAGCACCGTTTTCCTCGGCGGTGGGCGCATCACCGGCGCGCTGATTTCAGGGTTGCGTCTGGCCGCTTACGAGCAGCCAATCATTGTGCATGACCGCCATGCCGCCAAGATGCGGCAACTGCGGCGGCAGTTTGGAGTCCGTGGTGAGCCCGGCCTGCAGCCCGCCGTGGCGCAAGCCAGACTGCTGATTGTGGCCGTGCGGCCGGATTCGATCCGGCAACTGCTCGGGGAAATTGGCGGCGGCGGCCGCCCGCTGCTGGCTGTAAGTTTGGCGGCGGGCGTTCCTTTAGCAAAGTTGCGCAAGGGGTTGGGTCCGCCCGTGCGCTGGGCGCGTGCCATGCCCAGCCCCACCTGCCGCAGCGGCAGGGGCTTTACGGCGCTGGCGTTTTCTCGCGAACTGTCACTCTCAGACCGCAAGCGGGTGCGCGACTTCTTCGCCCGGGTTGGAAGTGTGCTGGAGATTCCGGAACAGAAGTTCGACGCCTTTACCGCCACCTACTCGTCAAGCCATGGCTACCACGCCCTCGCCGCTCTCTCGCGTGCCGGAGAAAAGCTGGGCCTCAATTCGAAAGCCGCGCTGGCCGCGGCAGCGCACGCTCTGGCCGGAGGCGTGATGGCGTTCACCGAAGGAAAACTTCCGCTGGAGAAGCTGATCCATGAGGCCGCCACCCCCGGCGGCATCGCGGCCACCGTTATGAAGACCATGGACGACGCCGGCTACTACCGCATCATTGAGCGCGGGGTGCGGGCAGGAGTAGCCCGCGCGCGGGCTAACGCACGCCGGGTTTAAATCCGGTTTTCGAATTGAACTTTGCAAGGACGCGGTTCTTATTGATGGCTGCCCAGATAATTTCCCCAATGCATCCTCCGTCTTGTCTGTCATCCCGAGCGAGGGCGCGTCGAGCTTGCGAGACAAGCCAGAGTCGAGGGACCTTGTGTTTCCAACTCCGGCCCCGCGAGGACATTACTTGCACAAGTATCAATAGCCTCTAGGACAGCTCTTCCACCTCTAGAGACTTCCCGCCAGGCCGCCGCCATCCACCACCAGCGCGGTTCCAGTCACAAACGACGCGGCATCGCTGGCCAGGTAAAGCGCCGCCTGAGCGATTTCTTCGGGCGCCCCCACGCGTTGCAGCGGGCGCTGCGCGGCTTCCTGCAGAAAGCGTCCGGCTTCAGCGCCCAGTTGTTGCGCCTCGCTGCGCAGCATGGGCGTGTCCGTATCGCCGGGGCAGATGCAGTTGACGCGAATCTTCTGCGGGCCGTGGTCAATCGCCATGGCCTTGGTGAGCAGCACCACTGCCCCCTTGGAAGCGCAATAAGCGGCGGCCTTAGGCCCGGCCGCCAGCCCCCAGCCTGAAGCGGTGTTGATAATGGAGCCGCCGCCGGATTTTTCCATGAGCGGAATAGCCAACTTCGACATCAGGAAGATGGACTTGACGTTCACTTCCATCACCCGGTCCCACTCGGCCTCGCTCAAATCGAGCACTGAGGCCCGGCGAATGATGCCGGCATTGTTGAACAGAATGTGAAGTCCGCCGAATTTTTGGTTCACGGCTCGCACCACGCGTTGGCAATCGGCGGCGCGAGTCACATCGGCAGGCACGAAGAAACCCTGGCCTCCATTCTCCGCGATCTCCCCAGCGACCTCCTTGCCCGCCTTTTCGTTCATATCTACGGCGGCCACCGAGGCGCCGTCCCGGGCGAACAATATCGCGCTGGCTCGTCCAATGCCCGACGCCGCGCCGGTAATGAGCGCTACCTTGCCCTGCAGCCGACCGGAAGCGGGCTTGCTTCCCATATGAGCGTTCCCTCTTTTCATAAAGTGCGGCCGATTGTTAATCTCACCTTCGTTTGTGGCGCCGCTGCCCTGTCCCAACTTCTTACAAGGCTCTTGCAAGTCTTGGAGCCGACACTCCCACGCTATTCTTTTTAGCGCAGAACCGAGTGTACACTCGGTGAAAAGGGAGCGTGTCAGCTTATGAAAGTTCGGGCCTCGCTTCTTGTCCTGGTGCTACTGGCAACGTTGGCTTTGAGTGTCAGCGACGCACAGAACAAGCGCGACAGTGCATCCCAGGTTCTCGCGGTTGAGAAGCAATGGAACGAAGTCTACAAGCGGGGCGACATTGCCATGATGAATTCCCTGCTCACCGACGACTTCATCATCACGGTCGAGGATGGACAAACCTACAGCAAGCCCGGCTATATCGCCCATAGCGGCAACTCCAGCGTGCACGTGCAGGTCTCGGATATGTCCGACCTGCAGGTTCGCATGCACGGCAACACCGCCGTAGTCACCGGCGCGTATCACGAAAAAGGCACCGATAAGGGCAAGCCCTATGAGTACCGCGATCGCTTAACCGATATTTGGATGAACTACAACGGCAGGTGGCGGCTGGTCGCCTCTCATTACAGTCCTTTGAGCGGCCATTAGCGCAACCGGTAAGCAACGCCCTGACGCCTGCCCTGGATGGTGTACCACACTACGTAGCCCCCGCCTTGGAAAGCGTTTCGTAGCGGTCATCAGGGGCGCTGTCAAAACTCACCGGCAGTCCCCGCGGCGCCCAACCGGGAAACACCAGGTGACCGGTGGCATCGCTTTCTCCGCCAAACCCGCCGCGCATTTCCAGCACACGGGTGAACCCCGCGTTCTGCAGCATCTCAGCCGCCTTCAGCGAGCGTCCACCCACCTGGCAGCCCACAATCACTTTTGCTTCCTTGCCGAAGTTGGCTTCCACAATTTCCACGAATTGCGGATTCAGGTGCATGCGCCCCATCGCCGGCTCCATCAGCGGAATGTTCTTGGCCCCGGGCACGTGGCCGGCGTCGAATTCCTGCACCGTGCGCACATCCAGGTAGATGTACTCCGGATCTTTGTCCAGCAATTCCTTGGTCTCTTCTGGACTGATACGTTTGACGTTCATGACCGCACCTTGGTGCTTCCCCTTGATCGACGTCCGTTCTGGGCCGCCTTACACTACACTGACCGCGCCCGCCGGGCAACTGGGGCAGGCGCCTACACCTCTGCGCGGGAGCGGCGGGACGGGTGCGGAACGAAGGGAAAAGCTGTCTTCTGCCGGTCAAACTGACTCTGCCAGCGCCCCGGCACGGCAATCCCGCATCCTGGACAAGCGCCTTGGGCCGTGATGTGATAACCGCGAATCAGGTAGCCGTAACGTTCTACCAGCAGCCGTCCGCAATTATGGCAGCGGGTGTTCTCCAGGTCGCTCACTCCCCCCGGCAGATTTCCGGCGTAAACATAGCGCAAACCGGCATTTTTACCGATTTCAGCCGCCCGCAGCAGGTCCTCCGCCGTGGTGTTCCGCGGGTCTGCCATCTTGTAATCCTGATGAAAGGCGGTCACATGCCAGGGGATATACGGAGAAACTGAAACCAAAAACTCGGTCAACCGTGCCAATTCATCTTGGGAATCGTTGAAACCGGGTATCAGCAGGGTCACAATCTCCACCCACAAGCCCATCTCGTGCAGCCGCCGGACGGTCTCCAGGATCGGCCCAATACGCCCGCCTAGTTCGTGGTAATGCCGGTCATCAAAGCTCTTCAGGTCAACCTTGTACAGGTCAATCCAAGGCTTCAGATAATCAAGTACTTGCGGCGTCCCATTGCCATTGGAAACGAAGCCCGTCATCAGCCCCGCCGCACGCGCCTCCTGGAACACGGCCACCGCCCACTCTGAGGTGATCAGGGGCTCGTTGTAGGTACTGACCAGCGCTTTGGCCCCGTAGCGGAGCGCGTCCTCAACCAGCATTTGCGGGGTGGCCCGCAAAGGAGCGCTGACCGCCTCCGGATCGCGCAAAGCCTGAGAGGTCACCCAGTTCTGACAGTAAGAGCAGTGCAAGTCGCAGCCCAGCATCCCGAAGCTGTAGGCGAGGGCCCCCGGAGCAACATGGAAAAACGGCTTCTTCTCGATAGGATCGCACTGCACGCAGCCTACATAGCCCCAGGGGACATAGAGATTACCCCCACGGTTGAAGCGCACCTTGCACACGCCACGCTGCCCCTCGGGAATGGGGCAGCAGTGTCCGCAGGAAAAGCAGCGCACCCGGTCACGGTCCAGCTTTTCGTAAAGTTCGGGGGCGGCTTCGGCGACGTTTTGGTCCAGGATGTCGCGTAAGGCAGGCATAGCTCCCCCCCCCAGGGTTTCTATGCTTATTTTAGCCGCTTTCAGAGTGGATTTCGCCCTGGTCGGCAGATAACAGAGGGCGCAATTCGCCTGTCTCGAGGCCACTCCGGGCCTGGCGTGCTTACGGGACGTAGTAGCTCACACCGTTGGACATCTGATTCAGAGTGAGAGGCTGGCCCACCGCCTTGATGTAGAGCACGTGTGTACCCGCGGCAAGATTGAAGTTACTGAGGTTGATCGAATGCGTGCCCTGCCTGACCGTCACCAACTGCACCAGGTTGCTGCTGCTGGTCGAGTCGTACACCACGTAGTTGTACACCGTAGACTCGCTTCCGCCGGAAGATGAGAAGTTCAGCGCCCACGACAGGGTGCTCCCGGAAACGGAAGCCTTCAGGCTCAGGCAGTTGCTGATGCCGGTTTCAACTTCGCTGCCCTCTTCATAATCGTTCCACGTAACCACGCCCAGGAATGGCAAAGGATGAACTGTGCCCCAGTCGGAGTTGTGGGTCAACTGGCGGATGCTCTGCAACAACGTATTGCCGCATTGTTGCTGGATTATGCGAGGCGAGGAGCCGACCCAGGGCGCATGACTGTCGTCAAAGCCCTTCCAGGCTGCGCCAATGCTGAGCAGAGCACCATAGTTCACGGAGGTATCGTAGAAATTATCCAGGTAGAGGAAGCCGTAAGGGTCGCTGGAGCCGTACCAGTTAGTCCAGGCGAAGGCGCCATCAGTTTGAGTGTGCGTGTAGCCGCTTCCGTTTTCAAAAATAAACAGCGGCGCGCCACCGGAATACCCGGCAACATGGCTGTTCACGCTGCTCCAGATGGTGCTCCAGTTCGGTGCGGGATTAGTGAAGCACGCCTCGCAGATAAAAAAGAAGACCGCCGGGCGGCCCGCCGCTGAAATCTGCATGCTGCCATTGACCTTCAGGTACGCGTTGGTCCCGAAGTAGTTGCTGTTCATGTAGTCCAGGTCGCTCTCCAGGGCATTGGTGATGCAGGTGGTCTGCTGGGCCGCGCTCACGCCCCCGCCGTTGGTCGGGCACTTGGTCCAGATGAACGCGCCCTGGTCCTCCATCAGCGCCAGATATAGCGGGCAGGCCTGCGGGCCGCTGCAACGGCTGACCAGATTGGACTTCATTTTCTGCGACACCTGGTCGTAATTGTTCAGCGTCGGCCCATACCAGTCCACCACCACGCCGTTGAAGCCCCGGCGCAGCATGTCGTTAAGCTGGCCGTTGACCGTGTAGCTGTCGTTGGAGTTGTAACCCACCTGCAGGTGCCCGCCACAGGAGGTGCCCACGCCCGTGCTGGTGGAGCCGGAATTCATGCAAAACCACGGTTGGAAGTGGGCCAATACCTTGGTCGCGCTTCCCCCGGGAATCAGGGTATGAATGTTCACCGTGCTGACGTTGCCGGGCAGCGGGTCGTACATGCCGCTGGTTGAGTCACTTAGTCCCACCCACTTGGCCTGGCAATAGGAAGGCGAACCGGCGGCCGCGCACGCAGCCGTGTTGTTCGCGGTCTGGGCTGACAAGCTGGTCGCGGAATAGGCAAAGGGACACAACAACACGAAGGCGAAAACCACACAGAAGCGGCGCACAGCTACCTCGACGAAGTGTTAGCCCACCCGATCGGCTGGGTTGGCGGATAGAAACCAGAGAACCTGGTGGGAGCAACATACCTTGGATCCTTCTACTCGGGAAGTGAGTAGAAGCACTAGAAATCGCCTGAGGTGTGGCCGCAGTGTTAAGGCTTTCTGCCTAAACGGGCTTCAGCAGCGTGATGCGAATCGTTAGACGCTTCTGGTTGCGTCTTTTCCACAGCAATGACTTGCGATTTGCAAGTCATCTTTGATAGCGTGTCCTCAACGTGGGCGCCAAGCCGGGGCCAAAACGCCGTTCGGGATGTCCGGTCAGCATTTCCCTGGACATCTTCGGCGACCGCTGGTCGCTGTTAATCATCCGTGACCTGATGGTCCGGGGATTTCGCACGTTTAGAGAGTTCGAACGCGGGGGCGAAGGCATTGCCAGCAACATCCTGGCAGATCGCCTGCAGCGATTGGAAACGGCCGGGATCATCCGGCCAGAGTCAGATAAGGACGACAGACGGCGCGTGAACTACCGGCTGACGGAAAAAGGAATTGACCTTGCGCCGGTGCTGCTGGATTTGCTCATCTGGGGCTCGCGGCATGGCGAAGCTGACGCGCCCTGCGAGATCATCGAGGAGATGGCTGAGAGCCGGGAGCAGGTCCTCGCCGAAGTGCGGCGGCGGTGGGAGCACCGCGATCCAAACCCGCTTCTGCCTTGGCTCTCGGGAAGCGCGGAGGGCAGCCGCTCACAAAGAAAAAAGAGAAAGTGAAGCACTACCCAAACAAATGAATCTGGAGTTGGGTGAGGCTGGGCTGAAGGCCAGAGTGGTTAACGCGGGCAACGATTTCAATCACCAACTACGAAGGAGAGAAGCATGAGTAAAGCACGAGTCCTGGTGGGCACACGCAAGGGCGCATTCATACTGACAGCCGACGGCAAGCGCGACAAATGGGAAGTAAGCGGGCCGCATTTTGCCGGATGGGAGATCTACCACCTGAAGGGATCACCCGTGGATCCCAACCGCATCTACGCGTCGCAGACCAGTGGCTGGTTCGGGCAGCTGATCCAGGTTTCCGACGACGGCGGCAAGACCTGGGGAATACCGGGCGGCAGCATCACGCCCGTGCCCGGGGCCATGCCCAAGGTGGAAAGCAATAAGTTTGTGTACGACACCACCTCGCCTAACGGCAAGCCGCTCACCACGCACCAGTGGTACGACGGCACGCAGCACCCCTGGGAGTTCAAGCGTGTGTGGCACCTGGAGCCGTCTTACACCGAGGCCGATACGGTATACGCCGGAGTGGAAGATGCCGCCCTGTTCCGC
>DATJFA010000641.1:0-8764 GCA_035496015.1 Terriglobales bacterium
CCGCACATTCTAACTGAAAGGCAAGCCATGCACAGTTATCTGCAGCGAGTCCAGCAGGCGATTGACGAAGCCGTCCGCGGCTTGAGCCTCGAGCAGTTGGCTTGGCACCGCGAGGGAAAGTGGAGCGCGGCCGCCATCCTCGAGCATCTGTCGCTCACCTATAGCGGCACCGCCAAAGGCCTGCAGCGTGGCCTCGATGCAGGACAGCCCAACATCACTCCGCCCAGCACGCGTCAGCGTGTGGCCAGCTTTGTGGTCACGACTCTGCGCTTTATGCCGCCCGGCCGCAAGGCGCCAGCTATGGTGGCGCCCAAGGGCGCGTTCCCAGAAACCGTCCTGGCTGACGTGCGCCGCAATCTGATCGCGGCCGACGAGGCCATCAGTCGCTGCGAAGCCCGCTTTGGCGCCGGGGCCAGTATCGCCAACCATCCCATCCTCGGCCCGCTGACCGCCCGGCAATGGCGAACTTTTCATTTGGTGCACGCCCGTCACCACATGAAGCAGATCGCGCGCATCCGCCGGCAAATTGCGGCTGAAACCAGGGCGGCAGCGGCGCACGGCTGAGTCTTATTTCTTCGCCGCTGCCGGGCTGCCCGCCACTTGGGCCAGAACTTTGCAGGCAGTTTCAGCTCCGTAAACCGGCAGCCTGGCGTCGGTCAGCACGCCAATCTGCTTGAGCACCGATGCCTGATCCCAGTAGACGCGCTCAAAGGCGACCTTGCCCTCGCGAAACCCCACAATGGCCACCAGCGGCACCTCCACCCGGCGATTCGTCGGGGCAATGCCGGGCAGCATCCAGGGCATCTCCTGGGTGTGGGTGAAGGAAAAAATCATCTCGTCCACCAGTTGATTTTCGCCCATCGTCCGCGATACCGGGGTCATGGTCGTGTCCGGGGGCATGCAGGGGATGAATTTCTTCCCGTAAAACTCGCGCAGCCCCGCCTTGCCAGCGGCGCCGGTCATAACTGGAATATGGTTCACGTAGCCGTCCTCCACCATGGTGTCCAGGGTGGAGTCCAGGTTTTGAGTTTGAAATTCGTGCCGGGTGTGCTCTTCCCAGATGCGGGCCAGGTCTGCGGGTTTCATGCCCGCGATTTTAGCCGACCAGCGCCGCGTTATTCGATGATTTCCAGGGTAAACCGCCGTTTCAGCTTCATGCCGGCGGCTCCCAGGAGGATACGTATGGATCGTGCCGTGCGCCCTTGCTTACCGATTACTTTCCCGCGATCTTCCGGGGCAACGCTTAATTCCAGAACGACCACCTGCTCGCCGCGCACAGCTTGCACACACACCCGGTCCGGAGCGTCAACCAGACTGTGAACAATTCGCTCCACCATGGTTCGTATGTGCTCATCTACGACGGCAATCTCTGGCGCTTGTCCGTTGCCGGGCGGTTGTGGGAGTGTGCGCTCCAGTCGTGCGGCAGTGCCTGTTTCGCCGGTCATAATTCTTCCTGTTTGCAGAGGTTGCTTGCCGGGTTCAAGCCGCGGCGCGTGCGCTCTTGGCTAGGGCTGAGCCGGTTACTCTCTCAATCACGTGCAGCAGGCCGTCCAATGGTTCGCCCCTCATAACGTAGTCATCCACCAGCCACAGAACGCGCTCCGGCACATCGGAGTAGGCCGACAGAAGAATTACCCGTTGTTGGGGAAAATTGCGTTTGATAAGCCACGCTACCGCCTCCGCGTCCATCCCCCCGGATTTGTATTCCAGTATTACCGCGGCTATGGCCAGGGTCTGCAACTGTGCCAAAGCCGTCGAAGCATCGTTGGCGGTTACCACCGCATACCCGTGCTCTTCCAGCATGGCTTGACGGAGCTGTAACAGGAATGGACGGTCGTCTATACACAACACAGTTGGTTGCGGCATGCTGTTACTCCTCTCTGCTGCCGGGCGGTCGCCTGCCGGCACAAAGCTCGGCCGCCTGCGCTGTTGCTGCAGCAACACCCCGGCTGGGGCTTTGCGGAGGCCCGAACTACCAACGGTCCGATGAGAGCTCCGATATGGCCCTGTGAACCCAGTCTCGCTTATTGCCGATTGCTGTCTTCTATGGCCATACAGCGCCTCGAATTCGTTTCCGCGGGGGTGCCGACATGCGGGTAAGAAGGCTATCCGATGGGTGAGGAACTGCCACTTATACTCGCACAGCGAATCTGAAAGGATAGTAGTTTCGATTTGGCATCCCGTCAATCGCAAAATGACGATAGATATCATGTGATATCTATTGCGGCCTGGGACTGATACTCTTAAGTGTATTGCCATCAGAGATATACAAGGATAGCTAACACGAGCACCCCGGGCTTTGCATTTTTAGCTGGGTTTCGAAACCTTCCTCTTTAGTTTTCATTTTTCCGGTGCTCCCCCCTTTTGCGGTTTTGCTAACGGTGGGGGAAACACATCCTCGGCCAATTCTGGGAGGCTCACCCCGACCCCAACTATCCACTTTGCCAATCCCGCCCACCACGCCTGTAATGGTTGCAGTGCCTGTTCGGAATGCTGACTGCTGATTGCTGCTTTCATGAAACTGGACCGCCTCGACCTGGCCATCATCGCGATTTACCTGGCGGGCATCACCCTGTTCGGCCTGCGCTTCCGCAAAAAACAGCGCTCCCTGCGCGACTACTTCCTGGCCGACCGCACCATTCCCTGGTGGGCCATCGCCCTCTCTATCGTGGCCGCCGAAACCAGCACACTCACCATCATCAGCATTCCCGGGCTCGCCTATGACACCAATATGGCCTTCCTGCAGGTGGTGTTCGGCTACCTGGTGGCCCGGGTCATCATCTGCATCATTTTCATTCCCTCGTATTTTCGCGGCGAAATGTACACCGCCTACCAGCTCATCGAGCGCCGCTTCGGGCCGCATCTGCGTTCCCTGGCCGCCGGCCTCTTCCTGATTACCCGCGCCGCCGCCGAAGGCGTGCGCGTCTTCGCCGTCTCCATCGTGGTGGCCATCGCCATCGGCACCGGCGAGATCGCCTCCATCGCCATCATCACCCTGCTGACTCTGATCTACACCTTCGAAGGCGGCATGGCCGCCGTCATCTGGACCGACGTCATCCAGATGATCATCTACATCGGCGGCACCCTCGTAGGCTTCATCACCCTGCTCCACCTGGTTCCCGGCGGCTGGAACACGATTCACTCGGCCGCCTCCGCTGCCGGCAAGCTCCGCATCTTCGACTTCACTCCGACTTTTTCCCGCACCTATACCTTCTGGGCCGGCTTGATCGGCGGCACCTTCCTGACTACCGCCAGCCACGGCACCGACCAGCTTATGGTGCAGCGCCTACTCTCCGCCAAAAACAAAGCGCAATCGCAAGGCGCGCTGCTGGCCAGCGGCGTCTTCATCCTGGTGCAGTTCGCGCTCTTTCTGCTGGTGGGTGTGGCGCTCTTCGTTTTCTACCGACACTTCCCCCCGGCCACGCCCTTCACCCGCTCCGACCGCATCTTCCCCACCTTCATCGTTCGCGATATGCCGCGCGGCATCTCCGGCCTGCTGATCGCTGCCATTCTGGCCGCCGCCATGTCCAACCTGAGCGCCGCTCTGAATTCGCTCTCATCCAGTTCTATCGTGGATTTTTACCTGCGCCGCCATCCCGAGACTCCGGAAGCCCGCCACCTCGCGGTTTCCCGCGCATCCACATTCATTTGGGCGCTGGTATTGTTTGGCCTGGCTATCCTTTCCCAGCACGGCGGACGTGTGGTCGAAGTGGGCCTCTCCATCGCTTCGGTTGCCTACGGGGCGCTGCTGGGAATTTTCCTGCTCGGCCTGCTCACCAGGCGCGCTACCGAGCGCGGCGCCATGGTGGGCATGGCCTGCGGCTTCGCCGTTGAACTTTATATTTGGCTCGGCACCACGGTTCCCTGGACCTGGTACGTGGTGATTGGCACCGCCGTGACCTTCACAATCGGCTATATTGCCAGCAGCCTGACAGCGAGAAGTGAGCGCTAGTTGGCTAATGTCAGCATCGTTGAATTGATCTGTCATCCCGAGCGAGCGCGACTGAGCCCCTCGAGTTAGCGCGAGTCGAGGGACCTTACGTTTTGTTATCAAAGATGCCTCAAGCTATCGTCAAAAACGCCACCGCTCCTGACCTGGCGCGCGACCTCAAGGTCAGCCATGCCGCCGCCATCGTAGTCGGCACCATCATCGGCAGCGGCATTTTCCTTGTTCCCAAGGAGATGATGCAGGCGGTGGGCTCCGCCCACCTCGTCTACCTCGCCTGGATCGTCGGAGGCCTACTCTCGTTTTTCGGCGCGGTCACCTACTCCGAACTCGCCGCCATGAAGCCTCAGGCCGGCGGCGAGTACGTTTACATGCGCGACGGCTACGGCCCCCTCGGCGGCTTCCTCTACGCCTGGACTTATTTCGTGCTGGCCAAGCCCGGCTCCATGGCCACTATCGCCATCGGCTTGGTGCGCATCCTCGGTACCTTCACCCTCTTTGCCATCCTTCCCCGGCCCATCATCACCCATCCCTTCCTTATCACCTGGGGACAGCTGGTCGCCATCGCCGCCGTTATCTTCATCTCTTTCATCAACTACATCGGCGTGAAGAAGGCGGGCGAGTTCCAGCTCTTTTTCACTGTCTTGAAGATCGCCATTATCCTCGCCATCGTGGGTGTTGGCTTCGCCTACGCTCACGGCGAACTGGGCAATTTCGCCACCCGCTACCTGGGTGCGCGCGGCGGCTTTGCCGGATTCATGGTGGCCCTCATCGCCGCTCTCTGGGCTTATGACGGCTGGAACCTGGTCACCACCGTGGCCGGCGAAATCAAGCAGCCGCAGCGCAGCGTGCCCATTGCCTTGATTGCCGGCGTAGCCATTGTGGCCGCGCTCTACATGCTGCTCAACGCCGCAGTGCAGTACGTCATGCCCGCCTCCGCAGTGGCTGCCTCTCCCCGCCCCGCTTCTGACGCCATGCAGTTGGCCATGGGAGCGGCCGGAGCCGCCATCGTCTCTGCCGGCATGGCCCTCTCCATGCTCGTCACCCTCAACGGCAGCACCATGACCGGCGCCCGCGTGCCCTTCGCCCTGGCCCGCGACCGCTACTTCTTTCAGGGCCTGGCGCGGGTGCACCCTCGCTTTCACACGCCCTCGGCCGCGCTGGTAGTCCAGGCCATTCTGGCCATTGTCTTTTTACTTTTTGCGGGAAGCTTTCAGGAACTTTTTTCGGTCACGCTCTTTGGCGAGTGGCTGTTCTACATGCTGGTGACCAGCACCGTATTCATTTTCCGCGTCCGCGAGCCCAACGCCGACCGCCCCTACAAAACCTGGGGATATCCCGTGGTGCCGGCGCTGTTCATCCTCGCTTCCGCCGTCCTGCTCTACTACACCTTCAGCGCCAACCTGCGAAATTCCTTCGTCGGCTCGGCGTTGATTCTCGCCGGCGTGCCCGTGTTCTATGTCTTCCAGCGTCGCCGCTCGGCGACATCGTTGTCATCCTGAGCGGCGCGACCGAGCTTCAGCGAAGAAGCGCTGCGAAGGCGGGTGCCCCACTCAAGCCCACTTTTGGCTTGAGTGAGGCAGTTCTACCGCTTGTCGCCCCAAGGCATCTGCGATATCCTCCCACCACTTGGGGAGGGTGAAAGATGTCCACTGCTGCCGCCGCCACTCGTGCGCGCTCTGGATCACAGGCTAAGCTGGTCTTCTTCCTGATTTTCTTTGCCATCACCGCGTTCGTCACCTACATGAAGAACGCGCAGATCTTCGACCCGTCGTCGGAAATCGCGCGCCATTTTGCGCCGGGAACGCTATTTCTCATTCCGCACGCGTTCTTTGCCGGCCTGGCGCTGGTCATGGGCGCCTTCCAGTTCTCCAATCGGCTGCGCAGCCGCTATCTCCGCGTGCATCGCGTCATGGGCTACCTATACGTGGTGAGCGTGATGATCGGCGCCCCGATGGCGATCCCTCTGGCCGCGCGGGTAGACACGCCTTCGCTGGTAGCGGCCTCAGTCGTGCAGGCCTTCGGTTGGATGTTCTGCACCGGAGTGGCGCTCTACTGCATCCGCAGCGGCAACGTCCAGCAACACCGGCGCTGGATGATTCGCGGCTATCCCTTTGCCATGATCTTCACGGTCGCGCGCCTCATCGTTCCCATTCCGGCCATCCTGCGCAGCGGCTTCGTCGGCATCGAGATTGTGGTTTGGACGACGATCGCGATGGCCGCTTTCCTGCCCAGCGTGCTCCTGGATTGGCGTTCGGTCGTGCCACGGCGCGCTCCCGCGAAAGCATTGGCGCGGTCCTGAACCGCCCCTGCAGGCGGGTGCCCCACTCAAGCCCGCTTTTGGCTTGAGTGGGGCATGATGTTGCCGGAGGGCGTACCGACCAACGTCGTTACTTCTGTGCTGTGGCGGTCTCCAGAATTCGGACCGCATCGGCATGCTGACCTTTGCTCGCTATCGCCAGCGCAGTATTTCCATAGGCATCTTTAAGATCGGGATCGGCTCGCCATCTCAGCAAGAGGTCGATTATCGTCCCGGGATCATAGCCACGGCCTGTGGCGGCCAGCATTAGCGCCGTCTGCCCGCTTTTGTTGGTGGCGTTAACCACGGTGCCATGTTCCAGCAATGTCTTGACTGCGCCTGCGGTCGGAATCACGCTTCCTTCTGCCGCCAGCATCAATGCCGTGTTGCCATCCCGGTCGGCAGCATTGATATTGGCGCCTTTCTGCAGCAGAAGCTCAAGCAGATCGCTGCGGTTCGAAGTTGCGGCAAACATCAGGGCAGTCTTACCTTCTTTGGTTTTGACCTCAAGCTTGGCTCCGCTGTCCAACAGCAGCTTCAAGGCAGCCCGCGTATCGGGTTTATCAATCACGCCGCAGTCACACGCGGCGCCCATCAACGCGGTTCCACCGTCTGCGTCGGTGGCGTTTATGTCAGCTCCCCGCGCCAGCAGGACTTTCACAACCATGGCTTCGCCATAGGATGCCGCGCTCATCAAAGGTGTGTTGCCGTCATAATCCCTCGCCTCAATGTCCGCCCCCGCATCGAGAAGGAGCTTGACGACTTCCGCATAGGGCGCGCTGGATTCGTAGTTCATCTTCTCGGTTTCAGCAAACTTGTCCGTGCCCTCTGGCGCATCCATATTAATCACCGCAACATCGCTCCGAGTGGCCTCCAGAAGAGCTTCATTCTTTTCCTCCGTCGTGGGCGTCCTTTCCAGCAGTATTTTCGTAAGCTCGCTGTCCGCCTGATGCGCCACCATGGCCAGCGCGGTTTCGAGGCTTTCATCTTGGGCGTGGATGTTGGCGCCCCGCTCCAGCAGCAGCTTTACCATGCCGGCCTCCCCACGCTCCACTGCCACCATCAACGGAGTCTCTTTGTTTCCCCCCACCGCTTCGATATTGGCTCCTTCGTCGAGCAGGCGCTCAACCGAGGCTCGATCGCCTCTGTCCACGGCCTGGAGCAATGCCCTGTCCAGATTGGCGCCGCCGGCGGGAGCTTGTGCCGCCGCGGACAATGCCGCCAGCAAGAGAGTGCCAAAAGTCAGTGCGATGAATCGAAGGAACTTCGCAGACAAAAGTAGTGGGCTCCTTTGTTCCAATTGTTGGGCACGTTAGCGGGGAACGCAAGATTACCGCCGATAACTGCTTGACTGCCAATCCACTTCTCGCCTGGAACACACCTCCGACGACACGCATTATTACCAACTACTACCTACCAGCTACCAACTACCCCCACCGCCGAGTGGCCAACTCAAGCCCGCTTTTGGCTTGAGTGGGAAGCCTTCTTGTACTTCCTAAGCCTTCGTTTTTCATTGACTTGCATGGCGTCGTTGCTTAACATTTCCTCCCTCCGTGATCGGCCAGAAAGTTTCCCACTACCAGATCATCGAAAAACTCGGCGGCGGCGGCATGGGTGTGGTCTACAAGGCGGAGGACACTCGGCTGGAACGCTTCGTCGCTCTGAAGTTTCTACCTGATGAAGTAGCGAAAGACCCGCAAGCGCTGAGCCGGTTTCGGCGCGAGGCCAAAGCGGCCTCCGCGCTGAACCACCCTAATATCTGCACCATCTACGACATTGGTGAAGAAGGTGGGCAGGCCTTCATTGCCATGGAGTTTCTGGACGGCAGCACCCTGAAACACCTGGTAACCGGCCGGCCCCTGGAGGTGGAGCGTTTACTGGAAGTCGCGATCGAGGTTGCCGACGCGCTCGACGCCGCCCACGCGGGGGGGATTATCCACCGTGATATCAAGCCCGCGAACATCTTCGTCACCAAGCGGGGCCATGCAAAAGTTCTAGATTTCGGCCTCGCGAAGCTGACGGTCGAAAGGTCACTCCATCCCTTACAGTCCGGAGTCACTCTTGACGTCCCGGAGGAGCACCTGACCAGCCCAGGGATTGCCCTGGGTACAGTTGCCTACATGTCCCCGGAGCAAGTGCGAGCAAAGGAACTGGACGCGCGCACCGATTTGTTTTCCTTTGGAGCCGTTCTCTATGAGATGGCGACGGGGACGTTGCCGTTTCGCGGTGAAAGTACGGGGGTCATTTTCGAGGCCATCCTCAACCGCACCCCGGTATCCCCGGTTCGACTTAATGCTGACTTGCCGGTTAAGCTGGAAGAGATCATTACCAAGTGTCTGGAGAAAGACCGCAATCTTCGATACCAGCATTCCTCGGAAATCCGCACCGACTTGCAACGGCTAAAACGGGACACAGAATCAGGTCGCACCGCAATTGCTGAGAACGTGCCGACATCAGCCGAGGTTAGTCGAAAATCCATCATACGACGCAGGATTGCTACTGGTGCGTTGGTTGTAGTC
>DATJFA010000642.1:0-2241 GCA_035496015.1 Terriglobales bacterium
TGCCTTGGGGGTGGTCATTTATGCCGTGCTGCCCTTTCCACCTCCGCGTGAAGGTCATGGCATGAGCTGGCGGGAAATCTTGGAGGTGGCCCGCTACCCCGGCCTGTTGTTGTTTGGCCTTCTTCTGTTCATCGAGTCGGGCAATGAAGCCGTGCTCGCCGGCTGGACCTCTACTTACGCAGGGAAGGCTGGAGCCGCCGCTCAGCTTGCCACTTGGATTTTGGCCGGATACTGGGCCGGGCTGATGCTGGGCCGCTTCTCGGCCGCCCGCCTGCTGCGCCGCTTTCGCGATGTGCAACTCGTGCTGCTCAGTGCCTTGGGCACCTTGGCCGGCTGCGCCGTCCTGGTGGGGGTGCGCTCCGTCCCAGTGCTCGCCGCTGTTGTGGTGCTTACCGGATTCGCCCAGTCGGCTATTTTCCCTACCACCTTGGCCATGGTGGGCGACCGCTACCACCGCTATGCAGCTACTGCTTTCGGCGTGCTCTTCGCCATCGGCTTGGCGGGGGGCGCCGTTTTTCCCTGGGCCGTTGGCCATATCTCGGAAGCGCGCAGCCTGCGAACGGGCATGGTGTTGCTGCTGGCGGGCGCCGTCGCCGTTGTCGTTACGGCGATTGTGATCAAGCACCGTCTCTCGGGAGATGGACAGGCAGCCAGCACCTGAGCCACCCTCAGTGCGGCTTCCGCCGTATGGGATCACTGCAGGTGAGCGGTTGATGCGGGCTTTAAATCTGCGCTTGCCGGCGCTTGCCGCTGGTTGCGCGCCAGGCGGCACCAGATCGCCGTCGCAACTGCCCACGCTGCCAGCAGCGGCGCCAGGCTCAGCATGCCATGCAGGCCCGCGCGTAATCCCAGGTTCCAGGCTTCGCCTTGCCGATATAGCTCGCCGCGCGCGAACGCCTGCACCGCATCTTTAATGGGAAATGTGACAGCTTCTGGAATCACCGGCCGTGTCGCGACCCCGGCCAAAGCCACTCCAACTCCGAACGCGGCAAGCATGGCCAGCACCGCCTTAACTGCTGGCCTTGAGCGCTCCCACACGGGCGCCACAAAGAGGCAGGCGAAGGGCAGGCCGGGAGACAAATAGCGTGGACCAAACGATGCCCCCGCCTGCCAGTGGAGGTAAGAAGCATTGAACAGGAGATAGTAGATGGCGATTCCTGCGCTCACACACAGGCTCGGCCGGGGCAGACCCGCGCTCCAAAGCAGGCGAAATCCTACCGGCGCAACCACCAGGACGGGCGCGAAGAGGAGCAGGCCGCAGCGCTTCCCAAAGAGCAGCGCGATAAGAGGATGCCATTTCGGGTAAGTCAGGCCCAGCGCTCCCTGCTGCAGCGTGTCCTGATAGTTGACCACGTACTCATATCCCAGTCGGAAGGGCGAGCCAAAGGCTGCCTTCTGATAGATGAGGAGCGTGGCCAGGCACAGTCCGGCTGTGAAACAGAGGGCAGCCGCAGCCCGGAGAAAGTTCTTTGTGCTGGCTGCCGAGCGCCGGCAATAGATCAATGCCATCAGTCCAATCATCACTGCGGGAATTGCGGCCGGAAATTCGGCCACCACGGCCCAGCCCGCGGCCAGGCCCACCGCCGCGGCCAGCGCGAGTTGGCGGGCGGAACTGCCGGGCTGGCGCAGCCGGTCAGCCGCGGCGAAAGCAAACACCAGGCAAGCCGAGGCCAGCGCGTGCCCCCAGAATTGCGTGGCGTAGATCCACATGGGGGTGCCCAGCCCGAACACCGCCACCGCGAACGCCGCCGCCCCGGACCGAATGTTCCAATTCAGCAACACCACAAAAAGCACCGCCGCTGCCAGCGCGATTCCCAGCGAGGAGGTTAGAACGGTCGCCGAATAAAGTTGCAGAGCGAGCACCTGGGAAACGCGAAACACGCGGGCGAGGGACCCAGCCGCCGAGATGGCCGGCAGCGCTGCCAGGGAAAGGCCCGGCGCCTTATCCGAGTAGTAGTGCCCCCGGTAGAAGGCTTTGTCGCCGGTATTCCACTCGTAGCGGTCAATGCGAACGCTGTGCTGCTCGGCCAGTGCCCGTGCCAGGTCGAAGTGCGAATTCTGGTTCCAGCCCGTGCCTTGGTAAAAGTAGGCGTAGGAAATAAAGAGAGTGATTGCAACTATCCAGGCTTTAGGCCAGCGAAAGGGGGGTGAGGAACGACAAGGCCGGAGCCGTTTCATATCCAGTAGAAAATCATTCGAAGATCTTCCGGAGCGGAGTCGCCGGTTGCCCGCGTCGCGTGC
>DATJFA010000643.1:0-5588 GCA_035496015.1 Terriglobales bacterium
CGGCGGAGATGGCCGGGCGCGTGGAGAAGCTGGTAGGCGGGCGTACGCTGGCCAAGCCGCTCATCGCCACCTTCCACTCCCTTTGCGTGCGCCTGTTGCGCCGCGACATCGAGGCGCTGCGCATTCCTTCAACCAAGGGCGGCGAGCCCATCGGCTTCCGCAAGGATTTCGTCATTTACGACGAAACCGACCAGCAGTTGGTGGTCAAAGCGGCTATGCGCCGCCTGGGCGTGGACGATAAACAGACCAAGCCCAGCGCCGTTTTGGCGCACATCTCCTGGGCCAAGAACCACATGCTTGACCCGCAGGAGGTCTACCTCAACTCGCGCGATCCCAAAACCGAGCGCGTGGCACACATTTATGAAATTTACCGGCAGGAACTGCGCAAGGCCAATGCGCTCGACTTCGACGACCTGCTGCTGGAGGCGGTTCGCCTGCTGAAGGCGGTGCCGGAGGTGCGTGAAAAGTACAACCGGCGCTTCCAGTACATCCTGGTAGACGAGTACCAGGACACTAACCGCCCGCAATATGAGCTGATGCGACTGCTGGCGGGCACGAGGCACAACGTCTGCGCGGTGGGCGACGAGGACCAGTCCATATATTCCTGGCGCGGCGCCGATATTCGCAACATTCTGGAGTTCGAGAAGGATTTTCCGGACGCCAAGATCATCCGTCTCGAGCAGAATTACCGCTCCACCCAAAACATTCTGCAAGCCGCCTCGGCGGTGGTGGCGAACAATGTGCGCCGCAAAGGCAAAAACCTATGGACCTCGCGCCAGGGCGGGGCCAAGCTGGGCTACTACGAAGCGCCGGATGGCGAGAACGAAGCTTTGTTCGTGGCGGACCACATCAGCCGGTACTTACAGGAGTCCGCCGGGCAGGGTGAGGAGGCGCGGGCGGCGGTGCTCTACCGCACCAACTCGCAATCGCGCTTGTTTGAAGAGGCCATGCGCCGCTACGGGATGAAATATCACGTGGTGGGCGGCTTTTCTTTCTATGAGAGAGCCGAAATCAAGGATCTCATCTCATACCTCAAGGTCATCCACAATCCGGACGACTCTATTTCCCTGCTGCGGGCGCTGAACACGCCTCCGCGCGGCATTGGCAAGACCACGGTAGACACGCTGGAGCACATGGCGCTGAACACCGGGCTGTCGCTGTGGGGGGCCATCGCGCAGGCGATTGAGCAGCAACTGGTGCCGGCGCGGGCGGCGTCGGCACTGGGCGGCTTTAAGCAGATTATTGAGGACGCCAGGGCGATGCTGGCGGGAACGTTTGTGGAGAAGGTGGAACGGGAAGTCGACGGTCAACGGCCGACGGCCAACAGCCCAACCGACGACGAGGAGAACCTTCAGGCTGACATTTCCTTCGACTTCGGGATGGAGGAGGTTAGAGAAGAACTAGGGGCGGGACGCTCCCAAGACAGCCGGCAAGATGCCGGCGCTACGGGTGAACTTGCCGTCGACCGTCAGCCGTCGACCATAGAGGGCTCGGCTAACGAGCAAGAAACCACGACGAACGATGGATTCCGCTCCCCCGGCGGCCCGGCCAGCACCGCGGAAGTCCTGAAGTTCCTGATTGACCGCACAGGTTACATTCGCAAGCTGGAAGAAGAGGAAACGCCCGAAGCTCTCTCCCGCATTGAGAACATTCGCGAACTGGTAAATGCGGCCATGGATTCGCGTGACCGGGGGGAAACTCTGGATCAGTTTCTCGACCACGCCGCCCTGATCAGCGATACCGACCAGTACGAAGCCGGACAGCAGATCACGCTCATGACCCTGCATTCAGCCAAGGGCCTGGAGTTCCCGCTGGTCTTCCTGTGCGGGCTGGAAGAGGGGCTGTTTCCGCATTCGCGCACGCTGATCAACCCCGACGACGTCGAGGAAGAGCGCCGGTTGTGCTACGTGGGCATGACCCGCGCCATGAATGCGCTCATTCTTACGAGGGCTCAGTACCGCCGCCGGTACGGCACCGACCTGCCCGAGGCCGCCATACCTTCACGGTTCCTGGAGGAGGTGCCGCCGCAGTTGCTGGAGGATGTGGGCTCACCCCGGCGGGCTCGTCGGGGCATGGACCGCGTGGAGGCGGGGCTTAGCCCCGCGCTGGAGGGGGCAGAGCCCCGTCCCTACACAGGCGATTTTCACTATGCTTACGAGGACGAAGACCAGAGCCTGGCCTGGAACAGAAATCCAGCAGGGGGCCGGACGAGCCGGTCCTTGCGCAAGACCAGCTACGGCGGGCCGACCTATAACTCGATACACAACATTGCCGAGTTCTTTGCTTCGCGGGGCAAGAAGTTCTCCCGACCCAAGGTTGAGGTGCCTTCCCCCAGCGGAGCGCGGGGATTTCGCCCGGGGCAGAGGGTACGCCACCCCAAATATGGCGAGGGGACCGTGTTCAAGCGCGAAGGAGAAGGTGAAGAAGCTAAGATTACTGTACAATTCCCTCGATTTGGCTTGAAAAAGCTGGTGGAGAAATACGCGCAGTTGGAAAAGGCGTAAAACCGGGAGTCGGGAGTCAGCTAGTAGCTGGTAGTTAGTAGTTGGTGTGAAGGGGTCGGCGTCCGCTCGCCACCACTTTCTCGGGCGTCATGCTGAGGGGCTTCAGCGTGCAGCAAAGCGAGACTCGGTTGTGCACGCGGGATCCTTCGGGCCTGAAGGCCCTCAGGATGACGCCCCGGCGGATATTCAGGGGGAAAGCCAGGATCATAATTCAACGGAGAGAACAAACGCACTCATGGCAAATACCAAGAAGCTAAGCAAGGAAGAGCGCAAGAAAGCAAAGCGAGCCAAGCGCAAGGAACGGGAGCAGAAGAATCCCAAGAAAAAGCGGGATTACGCTCGCGGCTCGAAGAAGCGCAAGATGAAGAAGCTGGCGCGCGGACAGGCAAAGCGGTAGTAGCGTGTGTGGGGGCGGGGCTCAGCCCCGCCCCAGTTAAAGTCCTTTTGAGGCACGCACAGCCGGCCAGAAGCCGGCGCTTGAACTATCCCCACGGCCCCACAGGAGCACAGTGGCACAGACGACCACGAAGGAAGCCAAGGAACCTCCGGCTGCCCGGCAGGGCAGCCAACTGCTTGCCAAGAAATCCATTGACAAGCTGATCGCCGAAGCCGAGGAGCCCGAACACCGGCTCAAGAAGACGCTGGGCCCCTGGAGCCTGACGGCGCTGGGCATCGGCGCCATTATCGGCTCCGGCATCTTTGTGCTCACGGGCACGGCGGCGGCGGGCGAAAACTTTACCGTGCCCTCCATCCTGCACGCCCAGGTAATGGATCTGATCATCGGCCTGGTGCGCCACGGCAACACAGCCAGCGTCCTGATGCACGGCCGCCCGGCGGCCGGACCGGCCATCGCGATTTCATTTCTCCTGGTAGCCTTTGCCTGCAGCTTCGCCGGACTATGCTATGCGGAGCTGGCCTCGATGATTCCCATCGCCGGCAGCGCCTACACTTACTCCTACGCCACCCTAGGCGAGATCTTCGCCTGGATCATCGGCTGGGACTTGATCCTGGAATACGTGGTCAGCAATGTGGTGGTGGCCATCGGCTTTGGCGCCTACACCAAGGCGCAGCTGGCCTCGTTCGGGCTGAACCTGCCGGATAAGTGGTCCACACCGGTGTGGGACGCCGGCCACTGGACGGGCGCCTACTTCAACATTCCCGCGTTCCTCATCGTGTTCATCCTGACCGTGCTGCTGGTGCGCGGGGTGCGCGAGTCGGCGGAAGCCAACAATGTGATGGTGGCCATCAAAATTGGCGCCATCCTCACCTTTCTGGTCATCGGCGGCATGCTGGTACACCCAGGCAACTGGAAGCCGTTCGCACCGTCAGGGTTTGCCGGCATAGTCAGCGGAGGAGCTATCGTCTTCTTTACGTACATAGGATTTGATTCGGTCTCCACCGCGGCGGAAGAGGCGCGCAATCCGCAACGCGACTTGCCCATTGGCATCATCGGATCGCTGATTGTCTGCACCATTCTTTACGTAGGCGTCTCCATCGTTCTGCTGGGCATGATGAAGTACCCGACGTTCGTTTCCGGCGAAGCGGCGCAGGCGCCGGTGGCCTACGCGCTGCAACACCTGGCGGCGAATAAATGGTCGCAGGCGATTATTATCATCGGCGCGCTCATGGGCATGATCTCGTCGCTGCTGGTCTTCCAATACGGCCAGGCGCGCATCTGGTACGCCATGTCGCGCGACGGACTGTTCCCCAAGCTATTTTCCTCCGTGCATAAGAAATTCAAGACGCCGCACCTTTCCACCTGGATTGCCGGATTTGCCGTCGGTATTCCGGCGGGCATCTTCGCGGTCAGCGAAGCTGCCGATCTATCCAACATCGGCACGCTGTTTGCCTTCCTGCTGGTTTCGTTGGGGGTAATTGTGCTGCGCCGTACCCAACCGGATCGCCAGCGCGGCTTCAAGGTCCCCTTTGTACCCTGGTTCCCGCTGATTTCCGTGGTGCTCTGCGTGGGCCTGATGAGCGGGCTGCTGGTCATCACCTGGTTGCGCTTCTTTGTCTGGCTGGCCATTGGCCTGACCATCTACTTCCTCTACAGCCGGCATCACAGCGAGTTTGCCAAGTCGAATCGGCTATGAGCTCCGGCCAGCAGATCACCTTCGACTACAAACTGGCCCCGCCAAGCCCATTCGTCCTCTCTCTTCCCAAGGCTGAGCTGCACCTGCACCTGGAAGGCTCGGTGGAACCGGCCACGCTGGTGGAACTACGCCAGCAGCACGGCATGCCCGGCGCTGAACTGGGCGAGGTAGAGCGCCTTTACGAGTACCACGATTTCAACGCTTTTCTGATGGCGTTCAAGGCGATAACCGAACATCTCCAGGCGCCGGACGACTGGGAGCTGATCACCTACCGGCTGATGCAGCGGCTCCGCTCGGAAAACGTTCTGCACGCCGAAGTCTACGTTTCTGTGGGCGTATGCCACTGGCAGGGCAAAGACTTCGACGCCATCTTTGAGGCGCTTGAACGCGGCCGGGCGCGCGGCGAGCGCGACTTCGGCCTGTCATTGCAATGGATTTTTGATGCTACGCGCCATTTCGGACCGGAACGCGCTCAACGCGT
Source organism: Terriglobales bacterium (assembly GCA_035496015.1). Taxonomy (GTDB): domain Bacteria; phylum Acidobacteriota; class Terriglobia; order Terriglobales; family Acidobacteriaceae; genus JAICWP01. The sequence continues at coordinate 5,079 of DATJFA010000643.1, forward strand.
TGCCGAGGCCGCGGTACGCTACCGCGACCGCAACGTGGTGGCTTTTGGCATTGGCGGCGATGAGCGCCGCGCCGGACCCGAATTGTTCCGCGACGTCTTCGCCTATGCCCGCGACCACGGCCTCCGCCTGGTGGCCCACGCCGGCGAAACGACCGGGCCGGAATCCATCTGGGGAGCCATGAACCTGAAAGCGGAGCGCATTGGCCACGGCCTGACCGCGTGGTACGACCGCGAACTTATGGCTGAGCTCGTGCAACGGCAGATTCCGGTGGAGATAGCGGTCACCAGCAACCTGCGCACGAATTGCTGCCGAACAGTGCAGGAGCACCCGCTGAAGATGTACTTCGACACCGGGGTGATGGTCACGCTCAATTCCGACGATCCTGGAATCTTCGGCACTTCCCTGGGCCGGGAATATCAGCTGGCGCAGGATGCGTTCGGCTTCACGAACGAGCAACTGCGTGAACTCGCACGCAATTCCTTTGAGGCGTCGTTCTTGCCCGCGGAGAA
>DATJFA010000644.1:0-4673 GCA_035496015.1 Terriglobales bacterium
GTGGCGATTGGAATAGAACAAGTATATCGGACGCTCGATTCGGTCGTGGACTGCCTGGCGAATCATTCTGAGGAAGGGCGCTATGCCGATGCCGTCGGCCAAAAACACCGCGGGCTTTATCCCATTCTCGTCCAGTTCAAAGTCACCGGCAGGACTCGCAACTCCACTGTGGTGCCCAAGAGATAGTAGATTCGGAAATCGCTTTTAAAGCGAGTAGCGGCTGAGAGCCGGACGCCCAGTGACGGATGAGTTCAGCAATGGTACGAACAGATCATTGGCTGAGGAGGGTGTTATGGAATCTAATCAGGTAACAAGAGAGAGTATGGCCCACGTACAACAGATCGCGGCCTTTGCAGAACGGGCGTCATTCGAACGACTTTCCGCTCCCGTTCGTGAGCAGCTGAAAATTCGCGTCCTCGACTCGCTGGGTTGCGCAATCGGAGCCCTGGCTGGCGGACCGCCTCACAGCGTGCGAGAGTACGTCGAGGAACTGGATCGCGGAGGAAAATGCACCCTGATCGGAGGCGGTCACGCCCGCGCTGATTCCGCCGCTTTCTATAATTCTGCTGTCGTACGCTACCTCGATTTCAATGACAGCTATTTGGCCAAAGGCGAGACCTGCCATCCCAGCGATAATCTCGGCGCCATATTGGCGGCGGGCGAGTATGCGGGAGCCTCTGGGCGCGACTTGCTGACCGCCTTAGCCGTCGCTTACCAGGTGCAATGCCGCTTGAGCGACGAAGCTCCGGTGAGGGCCCGCGGCTTCGATCACACTGTGCAAGGAGCCTACGCCGCAACCGCCGGGATTGGAAAAATCCTTGGCCTGAACGCGCAGGAATTGGCCAATGCCATTGCCATCAGCGCCACCGCACTCAACGCCCTGCGCGTGACCCGCACCGGCCTGCTCTCCAACTGGAAAGGGCTAGCCTATCCTCACATGGCCGCCGATTGCCTGCGCAATGCCTTGCTGGCCCGGCACGGAATCACGGGACCGCTGGAGGTAATCGAGGGCGAAAAGGGCTTGATCGACGCTATCAGTGGGCTGTTCCACCTCGACTGGGCCACAGAAAACCTGGACCGGGTGACCCACACCGTTCTGAAGAAGTACAACGCCGAAATCCATTCTCAAACCACGATCGAGGCGGCGCTCGCGCTGCGAGCCGAGCACCACATCCCCGCCCAAGACATCGAGCATGTGGATGTGACGGTGTTTGATGTCGCCTACCACATCATCGGCGGCGGAGAAGAAGGCGACAAGAGCACAGCGCGTACCAAAGAGCAGGCCGACCACAGCCTGCCTTACCTGGTTGCCGTGGCCTTGCTAGATGGTCAGGTGATGCCCGAACAGTACGCAGAGGAACGTATTGTGCGCTCAGACGTGCAGAGTTTGATGGCCAAAGTCTGGGTGCAAGAAAGCCGCGAGTATTCCGAGCGCTTTCCCGACGAAATGCCGGCGCGAGTTGCCATCCACATGCGAGACGGTCGCATGGTCGACCGGGAGGTCTGCCATTGGCCCGGCTCTCTCGCTCAGCCGATGAGCTGGGATGCGGTTTACGCCAAATTTGAACGGCTCGCGGCTCCATTCGCCTCCAAGGAACAACGTGGGGAGATCAAGGACGCGGTCGCTCACTTGGAAAACATCAGCGTGGCGGATTTGACGGCAATTCTGGCCGAGATTGGCGCGGCGCGGGGGCCGCAGCCAATCGCGGTCGGCGGCAGGAGGAGATAAGCATATGGCCGGCGAAGTCGAGCGCGCATTTGGATTCCTGAGAATGAATGAGCGACAGAAGAAGCCGCGCGCCCAAGGGATCACCGAGATTCGCGGCCCTTATTACACGCCGATGGGCAGCCGCTACCTGCAGGATTTGCTCGAAACCATGGGCGAGCACATTGATGCGCTGAAGTTTGCCGGTGGCTCTTTCTCCCTGATGCCGCTCCAGTCACTGAAACATCTCATCGAAACTTGCCACCAGCACAATGTGCTGGTTTCAACCGGCGGCTTTATGGAATACGTTGTGACTCAGGGGCCCGCCGCCGTGGATTGCTACATCCGCGAATGCAAGGAAGTGGGCTTCGACACCATTGAGGTTTCCAGCGGATTCATTACCCTCCCACCGGATGACTGGGCGCGCCTGGTGGAGCGGGTGCAACACGCCGGCCTGAAGGCCAAGCCCGAGGTTGGCATCCAGTTTGGCGCCGGCGGAGCGACCCGCGCCGAAGAACTGGAAGCGAAAGGCACGCGCGATCCCGCCTGGCCCATCGCTCTGGCCCGGCGCTTTCTGGATGCTGGCGCCTACATGATCATGATCGAGAGCGAAGGCATCACTGAAAACGTGAAGACATGGCGCACGGACGTGCCGGCGCGCATCATTGACGCCCTTGGCCTGGAGAAGGTGATGTTCGAAGCCGCCGATCCGGAAGTTTTCGCCTGGTACATCAAGAACTATGGTCCTGAGGTGAACCTGTTTGTGGATCACAGCCAGATCGTGCAGCTGGAGTGCCTGCGCCGGGGCATCTGGGGGACGGCAAGCCTCTGGGGCCGTGTGGTGACGTACAAGGCGGCCTAGAAAGGAGTTGTCATGGAAGAAAACGGTAAAGCAAACGGCAAGAGCAATGGCAATGGCCACGCGGTCATGCCTGCATTCGAGCTGGAACACATTCTTGTGCCGCGTTTGAAGAATGTTCCTAAAATATCTGCTCCGGTGACAATCACATCTGGAGAAGATCGCCTGCAGGGGATTATCAAGATGCTACTGCTGGAGCTGGGCCTGGATGCCAGCTCCGAACATTTCCGCGACACCCCCAGGCGGGTGGCGCATTTTTACCGTGAGTTTACTCGCGGCTATCACGCCGATCCTGCACAAATTCTGAAAACCTTTCGTTCCCGCACGAACGAGCTCATTGCGCTTTCCGATATCCAATTTTTCTCGCTCTGTCCGCATCATCTGCTCATCTATGGCGGAAGGATTGACTTCGGCTACGTTCCCAACGGACAAATCGTGGGCATTTCTAAAATTCCCCGCCTGGTACAGGCGCTGGCTGCACGCCCCGTAGTGCAGGAAACCCTGGTCGCCGACATCGCTGACGCCTTCATGTCCGTTGTCAAGCCTTTAGGTTGCGTGGTAAAAGCCACCGCCAGACATGGTTGTGTAGCCGCTCGCGGGGTGCGCTGCCCGGAGGCGACGATGAGCACGGTTGCATTGCGAGGCGTATTTTCGGCGGACCAGAAATACGTTCACGACTTCTATCAGGTGATTGGGCGGAACGCGGAGTACCTACGCTAATGGTAGATGTTGCTAGGGAGGCAATGATGCAATCTCGAATTGTTTATCGTGATGTAGCGCCCGGGGCTGTAGCGGCGATGCATGAGGTGCAGCGATATGTGGATCACTGCGAGCTAGAGAAATCGCTGCTGGAGCTGGTGAAACTGCGCGCCTCGCAGATTAACGGCTGCGCCTACTGCGTCGATATGCACAGTAAAGATGCCCGGGCTCTCGGGGAGAGCGAGCAGCGGTTGTACGCAGTAACGGTGTGGCGGGCCCCCTTCTTTACGGACCGTGAACGGGCCGCCTTGACATGGACCGAGGCGGTCACGCTTGTTGCACGGACGGGTGTTCCCGACGAGGTATATCAGTTGGCCTGCACCCAATTCAGCGAGAAAGAGTTGGTAGATTTGACTATGGCCATCATTGCCATCAACGGCTGGAACCGCTTAGCGGTGGGCTTCCGCGCCTTGGCGGGAACCTATCAGCCGGCCGTCCGGACGGAAGCCGCCAGTGGGCAATGGAAATAACGAGCGAGCTGATCAAAAGAGGAAGTATGTCTCAAGCTGAAATTGCCGGGGGAAGAGTTACTTTGGCTCACGAGTTGCCGGCTAAAGGCCGGCGGATGCGCGACTTTGAATTGCGATCGGCGAATGGTCGGAGCATTCGCATCTCGGACTATCGCGGCCGGTCCAATCTAGTTCTCATCTTCGCAGATGGACGGAAGCAGACAACAGAGTTGCTTAGTCAGTTGGCCACAGCTTACGAACAGGTCAAAGGTGAGGGTGCCGAAATCCTTGCCATCGGAAGAGGCTCGCGCGAGCAGTGTGCAACGACGAAAGAGGGCCTCAGATTACCTTTCCCCGTCCTAGCGGACGAGGATGGCCGCATTCATGGCGAAGTCGGCGCATTGGATGAGCAGGGGCGCGCTACTGCCGCGGTGTATATCACCGACAAGTTTGGCGAGGTCTTTGGCGTTTACCGCACCCTCGAAAGCCAGGTGCTTCCGTCGGTCGCGGATCTCCTGAACTGGCTGGAGTTCGTTAACAGCCAATGCCCGGAGTGCGAGCCTCCAGAATGGCCGGCGTGATTGCAAGATGTTTGTAGGGCGGGTCTGGCTGCTAGCACGCTCTTTCCGCCATTCTCTGCTCTGCCGGCCTGCATGCACGCCGGCGGGAACAAAGCGGGCGAGCAGCGGCTGGCCGTGCGACAGGAGAAAAGAGAGCAAATCATTGAGCTCCTGCAATCTGAGTTTGCTGCTGCACGACGGCACCAGATGATCTGATCTCCCAGTTCAGGCGCGCCAATGAAAGAAAGATCCTGGCCACGAATGCCAGCGTATCGGAAATCGTGTTGCAGAACTCGCAGCGCTTGCCATGAGAGACGCCTAAGAGATTCCTTAACAAATCG
>DATJFA010000645.1:0-8018 GCA_035496015.1 Terriglobales bacterium
AAGCGGGAAGCCGCCACCATGGGGCCGGGTTCAAAGTTCGGCAGCCCAAATACCAGGCGGTGGGTGGGCAGAATCAGCGTGCCCGGGGAATGCGCGTTTATCAGCGTCATCATCACCCGCTCGTAGGGTGCTTCAGGATCAGGCCTGGCGGCCACCGCGCGGCGTTCGTTGCGGTAGTTAAGAGCTGTCTCGTAGCGGTGGTGGCCGTCAGCTATGATCAGCTTCTGGTCGGCCATGCCGCGGCTAACGTTCGCAATCACTTTCGGGTCGGAAACCTGCCAGAGCTTGTGCACAACGCCGTATTCGTCGGCAATTGTGATTTCGGGGTCACGCGGGGGAAACAGTGTAACTTCCAGCTTGCCCGAGGGGTCGTTATAAAGCATGAATATTTGGCCAAAGTGGGCGCGGGTAGCGCGCAGCAATTCCAGGCGGTCGGCTTTGGGTTTGGAGAGCGTCTGCTCATGGCGGAAGATGACGCCGGCCGAGTAATCCTCAATCTGGCCCAGGGCGATAAAGCCGCGGCGCTCGTAGCGGCGGCCCCCTGCTTCTCCCGGAGCCGTAAACTCCTGGGAGTAGGCGTAAAGTGAGGGCTGCCCATCCTGGCGCAAAATGCCCTGGCGGCGCCACTCAGAGAAATCATGGGCCGCGCGCGTGTAAACGTTGTTGCCATCGCTGTCGCTGGGGTCGCGCTGGCCGAGGATAATGCGCACCAGGTTGTAGGGGCTGGCCTGGTAATAGCCCGCCTGCATGGCCGGCGTAATTTTGTCGTAAGGCTGGGTCACAACCTGCCGCAGAGGGACACGGCCCGGGTCGTAGCGCAAGGCGCGAAAAGGGAAGATCTTTGCCATGAGAGCTTTGCTGTGCTTGGAATTGTAACAAGAAGAAAAGAGGCGCCACTTTCTGGGCGCACCACATCCCAAAGACAGGGGGAATGCATCGTTAAGCTGGTGTCAAGCTGTGGTACTATCGCCTCAAAAGAGGTCGCTATGGCCCGCAATTCTAGCGGCGGGCGGGGCTGGTTTGTTTCCCCGGGTCGAGTTGTGAACCTACCTGTCGTAGACCGTAACGCTTTGCATCCTGTGGCGAAAGCCCGCTGGTTGATCCCTGTGGTCGCGGTTGTGTTGCTGTTGTTTTTTGCCTCACCCAGCCTTACGGCACAGGCCGGTACCGAAGACGATGTTCACATCACCCCCCGCGCCAAGCCCGCGGAAACCAAAAAGCCGGCCATAGATCCCTCCCTCGATACCCATACGAGGCCTTTCCGTGCCCGCGTGGACCTGGTACTGGTTCCGGTTACCATCACCGATCCCATGAACCGGCTGGTTACAGGGCTGGAGAAGGACAACTTCCAACTCTTTGAAAACAAGGAGAAACAGGAAATCCGTCACTTTTCCAGCGAGGATGCCCCCATTTCGCTGGGAGTAATCTTCGACATCAGCGGCAGCATGAGCAACAAGATAGACCGCTCCAAGGAAGCGGTGGTGGAGTTCTTCAAGACCGCCAATCCCCAGGACGAGTTCTTTGTGGTGAGCTTCTCCGACGAACCGGAGCTGCTTTCCGACTTCACTAATTCAGTAGAAGATATCCAGAGCCGGCTGATAACGGCCTCGCCCAAAGGGCGCACCGCGCTGCTGGACGCCATCTATCTGGCGGTGGCTAAGCTGCGGAACGCCCGCTATGACCGCAAAGCATTGCTCATCATCTCCGACGGTGGTGACAATCACAGCCGCTACACCGAGGGGGAAATCAATTCCCTGATAAAAGAAGCGGATGTGCAGATTTACGCCATTGGACTGTTCGATCAGACGCCCCGTACCCAGGAAGAGCGGATGGGCCCGTCATTGCTGGCTGAGGTGACGGATGTGACTGGTGGGCGGACGTTTACCATAGATAATCCCAACGAACTGCCGGACATAGCCACCAAAATTGGCATAGAGCTGCGCAACCAATATGTGCTGGGTTACCGTCCAACCAAAGCAGTGCACGATGGTAAGTGGCATAAAATAAAGGTCAAGCTGAATCCGCCCAAGGGGTTGCCGCCGCTGCACGTCTATGCCAAAACGGGATACTATGCGCCCTCGGAGTAGATACCTGCTTTTGCCGCTGCTGGTGCTGGGCCTGAGTCTGTGGGCTTGGGGGCAAGCGGCGCCCAACACAGCGCCGCCGCCGAGCTCCACTCCCCCGGCGCCTCCGCCTTCGCCGGTGCAGCCACAATCGCAGCAGGGTGGGGCGACTGCAGGTCAGCAAGGCCAGCAGCAGCCCGGCAACCCCGAAGGCGAAAACAACGGCGTTTACGTCTTCCGTGCGCGCGTGGAAGAGGTAGTGCTCCACGCCACCGTCTACGATGACCACGACCACATGGTCACCAACCTGGATAAGAGCGCTTTCCAGATTTTTGAGGACGGGGTACCCCAGACCATCACTTCGTTCCGCCGCGAAGACATTCCGGTGGCCGTTGGCATCGTGATTGACAACTCGGGATCTATGCGGGACAAGCGCCCGGCGGTGAACCAGGCGGCGGTGAACTTTGTCCGCTCCAGCAATCCTCAGGACCAGGCCTTTATTGTCAATTTCAATGATGAATACTACCTTGATCAGGATTTCACCTCCAGCATTCCGCAACTGAAGGATGCGCTGGAAAAAATCGAGGCGCGCGGAGGAACGGCTCTGTATGACGCGATTGTGGCCTCCGCCGACCACCTGAAGAAGAACGCCCGGCTGGAGAAGAAGGTGTTGCTGGTGGTGACCGATGGCGAGGATAACGCCAGCCGCGAGTCGCTGGAGCAGGCCGTGCGGCGGCTGCAGGCGGAGAATGGCCCCACGGTTTACACGATCGGGCTGCTGGGCGGCGAGAGGCAGCGGCGCGCCCGGCGGGCCCTAGCCACGGTGGCTGAAGACACCGGCGGAGTGGCTTTTTTCCCCAAGGACCTCAGTGAAGTTGACAGCATCACCCAGGAAGTGGCCCACGACATCCGCAACCAGTACACCATTGGCTACCGGCCGACAAGGCCGCAGAGCCAGGGTGGATACCGCTCCATCAAGGTGATCGCGCACGCTCACGGCTACAAGAAGCTGCAGGTACGGACGCGCACCGGATACTACGCCGGCAGCGAACGGGCCTCCGCGCAGTAATCCTCACCGCTTCTCCTCAAGCTAATGTCCAATCGCAGTGTCGGCAGTGGGAACTCCCGGCCACATCGCGCCCGATGCGGAAGCAAGCTAGACTCTCACTGCACCTTAATCCAACCGCTAACCAGCTTAGACGTCTGATACTGCAGAAACACAGGAGGAGAGATGCATTACCACGATTCTGATGACCTGAAACGGCTGGGCGAATTCAAACAACTGGCGCCAAAGGAATTCTCCGCCTTCGTGGAGTTCGACAAGATTGTTGGACGCGACGACGGCGCAATCCCCAGGAAATACCGCGAACTGATTGCCATCGCGGTGGCCTGCACCACACAGTGCCCTTATTGCCTGGATGTGCACACACGCGCTGCAAAACGCGCCGGCGCCACGCGCGAAGAAGTAAGCGAAACGGCAATGTTGGCGGCAGCGCTTCGAGCCGGAGCTGCGGTGACGCATGGCGCGCTGGCAGTGAAGCTGTTTGATCAGGCCGCGGCGCCCCAGGCCGCAAGTGCCGACACTCGCAAGTAAGAACCCGTGGCCCGAGTCGGACAGGGAGGCGCAAATCGCCTCCTTTGTCAGACCCGGGCTTTGTTCCTGTGCGGCTTTGCCGAAAGCTGCACCCGCAAGACGATTGACGCCACCACGCCACTCCCATAGTCTGTAGTTTGCCCATGAAAACCGCCGAAACCACCCGTCTGCGTGTGGCCGACGACATCACCAGCCTGGTCGGGGAAACGCCCATGCTTCGCCTGCGTCGGCTTGTTCCCCGGGACGCAGCCGAGGTTTATGCCAAGCTCGAGTACCTGAACCCGGGCGGCAGCGTGAAGGATCGCGCCGCCATTGGCATCATTGGGCGGGCGGAAGAACAGGGCCTGCTGCAGGCCGGCGCCACGATTGTTGAGGCCACGGCAGGCAATACCGGGGTTGGACTGGCGCTGATCGGGATCAACCGCGGCTACCGCGTGGCACTGTTCGTGCCCGAGCGTTTTTCCGAGGAAAAAGTCATGCTCATGCGCGCCCTCGGCGCCGAGGTCACGCGCACTCCGGACGCCGAGGGCATGGAAGGGGCCATACGCCGGGCGCGCGAAATGGCAGCTCGCACTCCCAATTCCTTCCTCGCCGGCCAGTTCGAAAATCAAGCCAACCCTGATTACCATTACCGCACCACCGCCCGGGAAATTTTTGAGCAGGTGGAAGGCCGCCTGGACGCGGTGGTGATCGGCGCGGGCACTGGCGGCACCTTCACCGGCGTGGCGCGCTTCCTCAAGGAACGCCTGCCGGATGTGCGCGCTTACGTGGTGGAGAGCCAGGGCTCGGTGCTGGGCGGCGGTCCTAAGGGCGAGTCGCACAAGGTGGAAGGGATTGGCGCCAGCTTCATTCCCAAGACCTACGATGGCAGCCTGGCCGACGAGGTCATCATGGTACGCGATCCGCAGGCCTTTGCCATGGTGCGCAAGCTGGCGCGGGAGGAAGGCGTGCTCTCCGGTTCCAGCGGTGGCGCCGCGGTGCACGCCGCCGTGCAGGTGGCAACCCAGTTGGGCGCAGGCAAGCGCGTGGTTACCATTATTCCCGATTCCGCCGAGCGGTATTTGTCTAAGAAAATTTTTGAGCAGGAGATGTAGTTCAGCCGTCATGCTGAGGTACTTCAGCGTTGAAGCATCTTCAGCAAGTACTCGGCAGCGCACGCGAGACCCTTCGGGGCTGAAGCCCCTCAGGTGACGCCTTAGCGGGTTTCAGAGAATTCCCTCTCACCGTTAGCCAGTCCGAGCTTTGTAGGGGTCCTTCGACTCCGCGGACTGATTCGCAAGCGAATCAGTCCACGGCGCTCAGGATGACAGAGGTATAGTTTTGCAGTGACACCATCAGAAAACTCCATGCCTAATCACAAAGCAGGTTTTGCCACGCGAGCGATTCATGACGGCCAGGAGCCGGAGCCGCTGACCGGCGCGGTCAGCGTTCCTATCTACGCCACTTCCACCTACGTGCAGGACGAGTTGGGCAAGCCCCGCCAGGGCTACGAATATGCCCGCGTCACCAATCCCACCCGTGACCGCCTGGAAGAGAATCTGGCGTCGCTGGAAGGCGGAATCGCCGCGCGCGTGTTTGCCAGCGGCATGGCCGCCATTAATGCCATCGCCACCATGCTCAAGGCAGGCGACCACGTGGTGTGCGGCCACAACCTGTACGGAGGTGTGCCCCGCCTGTTCAACCAGATTCTGGTCAACTACGGCATGGAATTCACTTACGTGGACACTTCCGTTGCGGAGGCCGTGGACAAGGCCATCCGCAAAAACACGAAGCTGGTGTACGTGGAGACGCCCACCAACCCGCTGATGAGCATCACCGATATCGCCGCCATCAGCCGCATCTGCCGCAAACGCGGGCCGCAGCTGGTGGTGGACAACACCTTCATGTCGCCCTATTTTCAGCAGCCCATCGCCCTGGGCGCGGACATGGTGGTCCACTCCACCACGAAGTTTCTGAACGGCCACAGCGATGGCCTGGGCGGCGTGGTGGTGTGCACCCGCAAGGAGCAGGCGGAGCAGCTGGCGTTCATTCAGAAATCGGCGGGCGCCGTTCTGTCGCCTTTCGAATCGTGGCTGGTGCTGCGCGGTGTGAAGACCCTGGCGGTGCGCATGGAGCAGCACGACCGCAATGGGCGCGCGGTCGCGGATTATCTGGACGGACACAAGAAAGTGAAGGCGGTGTTCTATCCCGGCCTGCCTGACCACCCGCAGCACGAACTGGCGCGGCGGCAGATGTCGGGCTTCGGCGCGATGATCACCTTCGAAACCGGCTCCCTGGGCAATGCCAAGAAGATGCTGCGCAAGGTGCGGGTGTGCTCACTGGGCGAGTCGCTGGGCGGAGTGGAAACCCTAATTTCCCATCCCGCCACCATGACCCATGCTGCCCTGGGTGAGAAGGGCAGGAAGGCGATTGGCATCACCGATGGCATGGTGCGCATTTCGGTCGGCATTGAAGATGTGGACGACATCATTGCCGACCTGGAGCAGGCGCTGGCGGCGATTTAGGCTGTTCAGGGAGTGGGCGTCAGCCGCCAGTTGCCGCCGAAGCCGCCGGTGGCCCAGGTTCCGGAAACCGCGCCCCGGGTGGCTGCCTGCAGCATGTCAGCAAAAGTTCGACCTGGGCCGGGTTCCGATGCGCTCCACGTTCCCGAGTATGCACGCCCGCGCTCGACGCGCGCTCTCCACGTCCCTTTCCATCCCACGCCGCTCTTGTGTGCCGACCAGGTCCCCTGTAGCACGACGTCATTCCTCTCGTTCAGCAGGATCCAGGAGCCGGCGACCGTGTTCGGCGTGCGCGGCGAAAAAGCCGCGCTCCACTTTCCGCGGTACACGACCGGTCCGGCGGAGGCGTTAAAACCGCCTTGCAGCGTCGCCGGCGCCTGCTGGCCCCAGGCAGGCAAGCAGAGCGCCAGCGTAGCCGCCAGCATGCAGGCTCTGAAACGCATAAAACAGCAGCTTACTCGCAGTTAATCATCCACGGTGTGCCGTACTGATCGTTGACCATGCCGAAGCGCTGCGCCCAGAATGTTTTCTCCAGCGGCATAGTCACCTTGCCCTTGTCCGCCAGGGCTTTGAAAATGCGCTCCGCGTCGGCGGGATTCTTGACGCTGATGTTGACCCGGAAACCCTGCGGCGAATTGTAGTGCCCCGGCGGCACGTCCGAACCCATCAGCACCTGGTCGCCTACACACAGGCGAGCGTGCATGATTTTTTTGCGCCACTCCGGAGGCACATGCTCCGCGGCCGGCGTGCCCTCATGGGGAAATATGGCTTCAATCTTGCCGCCAAACAGCTTTTCATAGAACTTGAACGCTTCTTCGCAGCGTCCGTTGAAGTGCAGGTAAGAATTCAGTTGCATAACTCTCCTTCTTTTTATTCGTTAGTGCGAGTCGAAAAGTGCACATTGGTAGAGACGTTGTTCGCAACGTCTCGGAAGACGCAACCAATAGCCATTTGTGGCGCGGGCGCCCTCGCCCGCGTTCGCCCTCCGTAGGAGGGCGTCATCCAGAGGCGCTTCAGCGCCGAAGGACCTCGCGTGCAGCGGCACCCAGTTTCACCAGCCGCAATGTGGCGCCCGCAGCTATCCTCCTGCAATCGCGCCAATGACGTAGAAGGGCTCCTTGCCGGAGGCCACGGCCTCGGGTAACGGTGCGTCGGGCGCCTCCAGCGACCAGTCCTCCTCGCAGGCAAAAAAGCGCAGGAAGGGGCGCCGCTGCTGGGTTACGTGGTCGCGGATGGTGCCGGCGAGCATGGGATAGCGGGCCTCCAGCGCGTCCAGAATGGAACGCTGGGTCACAGGAACCGCCACCTCCAGTTCCACTTCGTAACCCACCTGGGCTATGGTGCGCAGGTGTTGCGGAAGCACGACCCGGATCATGGCAGCGTCTGCACCTCCACCGAGTACACCGCGGGAAGGTCGCGCACAATAGCCGACCAGCTATCACCGGCGTCGGTCGAGGCGTACACCTGCCCGCCGGTGGTGCCGAAGTAGATGCCGCACTTATCCAGCGAATCCACCGCCATGGCGTCGCGCAGCACATTGACGAAGCAGTTGCTCTGCGGCAGGCCCTTGGTCAGCGCCTCCCACTCATTGCCGCCGCTGCGGCTGCGGTAAACGCGCAACTTGCCTTCGGGCGGGTAGTGCTCGGAGTCGCTCTTGATGGGAACCACGTAGATGGTTTCCGGTTCATGCGCGTGCACGTCAATCACAAAGCCGAAATCGGTGGGCAGGTTACCGCTTACTTCCTTCCAGTTGTCGCCGGCATCGTCGCTGCGCATCACATCCCAGTGCTTCTGCATGAACAGCGTGTTTGGCCGGGAAGGATGCATGGCCACGTGGTGAACGCAGTGGCCCACTTCGGC
>DATJFA010000646.1:0-6418 GCA_035496015.1 Terriglobales bacterium
GGCGCAAGGTCGCGGTCCAGTTCCTGCACCCGCGCGTACAAACCGCCCACAATTCCCTGCAGCTCGGTAAATTCCTTCACCAGTTCGGTCGTGAGATCCGTTTTCGCCAGGCAGGCCGCCTTGTGGACCACGCCTGGCCGGATCTCCACGCCCGCCTCTTTCAGCGGGCCGGAAATGTGGCTGGCCAGGTGCTGCACCCGCAGCGTCTTGTCGTAATAGCTGCCCAGGTCCTTCTGGAAGGTAACATGTCGCAGCAGTGGGACGCGGTCACGCAGCGAAATCTTCTGGTCTGTCTGCCAGAAAAAGCGCGCGTCATTGAAGCGCGCCCGCAGCACCCGCTCGTGCCCATGGCGAATGATGCCCTCCGGGTCGCCATCGGTGTTCAGTACCGCGAGGAAGTGCGGCAGCAGCTTGTGCGACGCATCTTCCAACGCGAAGTATTTCTGGTGATCGCGCATCACGGTGACCAGCACTTCCTCCGGCAATTCCAGGAACTCGGTGTCGAAGTTTCCCAGAATTACCGAGGGAAATTCTGTGAGGTTGGTCACAGTGTGCAGCAGGTCCGCATCTTCCCGCCAGCGCGCCCCGCGCACGGTACGTGCGGCATCGTCCAGGGCCTGGCGGATGCGCTGTTCACGCGCCGCCCGGCTGGCCACCACCGCTACACGCTGCAGATCGGTTTCGTAGGCTCCTGGCGAACTGATCTTCACCGGCGCACCCAGTGTGCGGTGGCCGCTCGATTCCCGCCCGGCGGGAACACCGTCGAACTCCAGCGGCACCACTTCCCCATCCAGCAGCGCCACTAGCCAGCGCACCGGGCGCACAAAGCGCTCGTTCTTGGCGCGCCAATACATGTTCTTGGGCCAGTAAATGGAAGCCAGCTCTTTAGGGAGCGCTTCGGCCAGAATTGCGGAAGCCGAACGTCCCTTATTCACAACCCGAGCGGCCAGATATTCGCCTTTCGGCGTGCTGACCCGCTGCAGCTTGGCCACGTCGGTATTCACCTTCTTGGCGAAGGCGTGCGCCGCCGGCGTGGGCTGGCCATCCTTAAACGCCACCTTCACCGACGGGCCCGTCATCTGCTCCTCTACATCGTCTTGCGCGGGCGACACCCCGGAAAACACCACCGCCAGCCGCCGGGGAGTCGAAAACACGTTGCCAGCAAGGCCGGCACTGAGACGCTCCCGTTTCAGCACGTCATTGACCCTGCGCCCAAGCTCCGCCGCAGCCGCGTCAGTCATCCGCGCGGGAATCTCTTCGCACCCGATCTCCAGGAGAAAATCCGCCATAAACTCTTCTTACAACTGCATCTTTACAACTGTCATCCTGAGCGAGCGCGACCCGAGCATGCGAGGGAAGCGCGAGTCGAAGGACCTTGCGTTTCCTCCGTAGCGCCGGCGTCTCGCCGGCTGTCGCGAGGGCGTCTCGCCCTCGCCGTACTATTACGCCGGCTGTCCGCGCATTGCAGTTTTTCGCTTCGACGCGGGCTCCGGCTCCGTTTCTTCCGGCGGGGCTTCCGGCTTGGCCGGGCGCTGCTGCTCAATCCAAGCCTTGGCGATGCCCACCGCCAGGTTGCGAATGCGCGCAATCACGCCCACCCGCTCGGTCACAGAAATGGCTCCCCGGGCGTCCAGCACGTTAAACAAATGCGAACACTTCAGGCACAGGTCGTAAGCTGGCAGCAAGGGGAAACGCGCGATCGCCGAGGCTCCCACAAACCCGTTCTGGGGCTCCGCCGTCAGCGGCTCAGAAAAATCGTGCTGCTCGGGAATACTGCCGGCTGTGGCCGAGTGGGCTGCTGCCTCACCTTTGCCCGGCTTCTCCTTCTTCAGCCCGCGAAATCGCTGCAACAGCGCCTGGCATTCGGCCTCACACAGCTCGAGGTGCTTCCACGTTTTCTCGACGTCCGCGGCCTCGAAGTTGTACACGGAAAACTGCAACTCATCCGCCAGCCGCACATCGCCATAAGTAACTGCCTTGCCGGTATCCGGGTCGCGCGCCCACACAATGTCGTAAATGCTGTTCACATCCTGCAAAAATGCGGCGATGCGCTCCAAGCCGTACGTCAGCTCCGCCGAAATCGGCTCCAGGTCCACGCCCCCGCACTGCTGAAAGTAGGTGAACTGCGTGATCTCCAACCCGTCCAGCATCACCTGCCAGCCGATTCCCCAGGCGCCCAGCGTAGGCGACTCCCAGTTGTCTTCCTCGAACTTGATGTCGTGCTGCCGCAAGTCAATACCGATGGCCGTCAGCGATTCCAGGTACAGCTCCTGCACTTTTTCCGGCGGAGGTTTGAGGATGACCTGCAGCTGCGTGTGCTTGTAGAGCCGGTTGGGATTCTCGCCGTACCGCCCGTCTGCCGGCCGCCGCGAAGGCTGCAGGTAGGCCACCTTGTAGGGCTGTGGCCCCAGCACGCGCAGAAAAGTTTCCGGCGCCATGGTCCCCGCGCCCACTTCCAGATCGTATGGTTGCTGCAACACGCAGCCGCGCTCCGCCCAGAAATTCTGCAGGCGCAGGATGAGCTCCTGGAAGGTAGGCGGATTGGTTCTAGATGACATCAGCAGTGTGTCTGTAACAACAAGCATTCAGTATTCAGCACTCAGCATTCAGCCAGCCACGATTCTTAGCGGGCTGAATGCTGATTGCTGACTGCTAAACCGCACCAGAAACAGCTAGGAGCTATCAGCTAGAAGCTAGCAGCTGATTCTCTCCAGCATCCCCGCCGTCACCAGCTTCTTCTCCAGGTGCCGTTCCAGGATCTGCACCAGAAACTTGCGTAAATCCGCGGCCTTCACCTTGGGCCACTCCAGGGCGGCGAAGTTCTCGATCGGGGCGCGAAACATTTCCCCCGCCAGCTCCCGCGACTCGCGCGACATCTCCGACGAGGCCAGTCGCTTATCCTCCGGGCACATCAGTCCGTCCACCAGCGCGTGATAAAAAGCCCGGCTGCCGTTCAGCGGTGCGCCGCAAGCCATGCATTCGGAAAGCTCGGGCAGGAAGCCGACCAGCCGGGTCATCCATAACTCGAAATAGGTGAGCGGCATCCAGATGCGGTCGCCCACCAATTGCTCCAGCACCGCCAGCGACAAGCGGAAGACCGCGTCATTAGCCTCCCGGTCTGGCAGCAGTTCGTCCAGAACCTCGGCCAAGTGTCCCAGCGCCACCGCTCGCGGATAGGTCACTTGCCGGGCCAACGGCGATTGCAGCACTTCGCACGAATCCAGCCGGGCCAGTTCCTGCCGCTCGCGATCGTCCCAATAGGCGCGCACGTAAGTTAGAGGCTCCAACGCGCCGCCAAAGCGTTTCTTGGATTTCTTTGC
This sequence comes from Terriglobales bacterium, assembly GCA_035496015.1. Classification (GTDB taxonomy): domain Bacteria; phylum Acidobacteriota; class Terriglobia; order Terriglobales; family Acidobacteriaceae; genus JAICWP01. Next base: position 3,321 of record DATJFA010000646.1, read on the forward strand.
CGCCTTGGCGACGCCGCACACTTTGCCTTCCGCGCGAGTAAACAGCGTGACCAGCAGATCCGCCTCGCGCAGCGGGTAGGTGCGCAGCACAATCGCCTCTGACTCCTTCAGCGGCATGGACGGCCACCAGCCGCGGCCCAACCCGGCCGCCGCGCCTCTGGGCTGTTTTCCGGCACTAAGCTAAATTTTCATTCTAAATGCTGCCCTCTGTGGATGACCAGCGGAGTGGATCAAGCTGACTAGCTGCCTGGCTTTCTGGCTGCTGTGGGGAAACTGGTCTTGAGGAAGCTAGTCAGCCAGCTAGCCAGCCGGCGATCCAGCTAAAACACAAAGGCGCACACCCGCAACGGGATGTGCGCCCTGAACTCTCGCTTGCACTCGGGACTTATGCCGGCGTGCGCCCGTAATAAGCGGCGTTGCGCTCGGTGAAGGCTTTCCACTTTTCCGGCAGATCATCCAACGCAAAAATGGCTGATACCGGGCACACTGGAACACAGGCGCCGCAGTCAATGCATTCCACCGGATCAATGTAAAGCATCTCTTCTTCGGCGTGCGCCGGTTCGTCTTTCTTGGGATGGATGCAGTCCACAGGGCAGGCATCCACGCACGCAGTGTCCTTCGTCCCTATGCACGGTTCCGCAATTACATAAGCCATGAGCTTGGTTTCTCCTCGGAGCAGTTCGCGGTGAGGCTAACTGCCCCCAATTCTAGCAAGAATGCCATACCGCGTGTCTAGCTTTTCCGGCCGGCTTTACTCCTGGCCGGCCCATCGACCCTGCCCAACCGGCCCGCAAGAATCTCACTCATCTAACCCGTCCACAGCGCCTTTTCAGCCAACGGCGGTTTTCCCAACCTTATCTGCCGCTGGCGCTATCCAGACCGCTTCGCTTCAGGCTAGTTAGCTTGCCAGCCAGTCAGCTAGCCAGCTTCTACGCTGACACCAACTCTCTCTGCTCCGCCGGCTCGTACTCGCAGATATAGCCAGCCACCGCGCTCGCCGCCACCGTCAGCGGGCTGGCCAGGTACATCTGTCCCGGCCCGCTGCGGCCCGGGAAGTTGCGGTTCTGGGCGCTGATTACCACCTGGTCGGGACGCGTCGAAACCCCCGGCCCGGCGTTGATGCAGGCCCCGCAGCTGGGCTCGATCACAATGGCCCCCGCCTGCTTGAACACCTCCAGGTAGCCCTTGCGCACGCAGTACTCGCGCGTCTCCTGCGACCCGAACTGAATGTAGAACTTGCAGCTGGCGGCCACCCGCTTGCCCTGGCGCAGCGCCTCCCCCAACACCAGCGCGTACATATCCATATCTTCGTTTTTTCCGGCGGTGCAGGTGCCACCGTAGGCAATCTCTACCGGCACCGGCGTGTTCATCTCGCGGATGTACTTGCCGTTTCCTGGATCGCCGGGCGTGGCCACCATGGGGGTGATATCGGCGGCATCGAGTTCGATCACGTGGGCATATTCGGCGTCGGCATCGCTGTTCAGGCCCGCAGTAAGCTCCTGCGCCCGCTTGCGCTCCATCCCCCGGCGCTCCGCCAGGAATTCCACAACCTTCCTGTCCGGCGCCACGATCCCGGTGAAGCCGCCAATCTCCGCCGCCATGTTGGTCATGGTGGCGCGCTCATCCACGCTCAGCTCCTCAATGGCCTCGCCCGAATATTCCATTACCTTGGCCAGCGCCTTGCCGCTGCGCACGTAGTCCAGCGACAGAATTTTAAGGATGAAATCCTTGGCCGTGACGTTGGGCCGCCGCTGGCCCCGGATCACGACTTTCACGCTTTCCGGCACCCGCACCCGCACATCTTTGGTGATCCAGGAATTGAACACGTCGGTGGTGCCGATGCCGAAGGCCACGCAACCAATCGCGCCCACGTGCGGCGTATGCGAATCCGAGCCCACATTCAGCTGCCCCGGCAGGGCATAACTTTCCAGCACGATGGAGTGGCAGATGCCCTCCGAGCCTTTGCGGTCGCGCAGCTCGCCGTGCAGCTTGATGCCCCGCGACTTGGCGAAATCCTGCTGCTTGAACTTGAGCTGTGTGGCCAGGTCCAGCAGCCCCATCTTGCGTTTCTCTTCTGAAATGACCTCGTCCAGAAACGTCAGGTGATCGCGGAAGAAGATGATGGTCGAGGGATCGTTCACCGGCGCGTCTTTGCCCACCAGTTGCTCGAAGAAAATGGACGCCATAGGCGTCACGTATTCGTGGCTGAAGCGCAGGTCGGCGCGCGCGAAGCCCGCATCCCCCGGTTTCACCGCCGGCAGGCCCACCTGGTCTTTATGGTGGATCATGTGCCGGGCAAAAATCTTCTCCGCCACCGTCATGGGCCGCTTTTTGGTCTCGATCGGCGGCAGGAAAACTTTGCCCTGCAGCCGCGCCACATTGAACGGGAACAGCCCGCCATACTCAATAATCTGGCGTGTTATCTCGTCCTCGCCCTGGGTGAACTCGGCCAGCGGAATTTCCTCGCCGCCGCGAACCTTGTCAATCAGCCCGAAGTTGGTCGAGGTCAGCACCCCCAGGTTCTGGCAGTTCTGCTTGTAAATGCGCTCAATGTTCTCCGCGATCACCAGGCGGATGCCGGCACACAGCTCGGCATACGGCGATTGCTCCCGGCTCGAGCCCTTGCCCCGGCGCTTGCCGCTCACCGCCGCCACAAAGCCGCCCTTCTTCACCTCGCCGCGACCGATGGGCAGCACGCCCCCGCACTTCAGTCCCAGGTAGGGGATCTCGCCCAGGGTCTCGTCGAAGTAGAAGCAGTAGTGCGCGGGCGTGATCTCGTCGGTGGAAATGTCGTCGCGCAGCTTGGGATTGTTGGCCGGGTTCTTCGTGTCCCAGGGCACGTCCCAGCCCGCCAGCTGCTTCTTGATAAGTTCCGGATCCTCGGTCAGAAAAAGAATGCGCCCCTTCAGCTTTACCTTATCCGGCCGTTTTTCGATTTTTTGTTCCAGCAACGATGGAATCACGATTTATGTCCTAACGCGATTTATTTCACTTCCCCGCATCAGATTGGATGCCTTAGCCTGCCAACCCGGTATTTTAGCCCCTTTGCCCGTTTCACCTCATCCGGAGGATTCTCCGGCGAGCGCGTGTCCTACTTG
>DATJFA010000647.1:0-12489 GCA_035496015.1 Terriglobales bacterium
AATGCCGCCTTCATCCTCGCCGCCAAATCCCAGATTGACGGAAGCGATTCCCAGGTGATCGAGGAAGGGAGCGTAATCGGAGCCGTCGCCCAGCGCGCCGATGCGGTTGTCCGGGCGTTTGCGCACCTCTTCCCGCTCCTCCGGTTTGGCTTGCTCCTGTTGCTGCATGCGCCGCCGCTGCCACACCGAAAGAGGCGCCTTTTCCGGGTCGGAAATATCGTGGGTGACTGTATTGATAAAGTGCTCCAGGCTGTGCGAGCCGGAAACAAAGAAGAAGCCGCGCCCGTTGCTGTCGGAATTGATGTAAGCCACCGCGTGCTGCTTGAGTTCATCGCCGTGCTGTTCCGCCCATTCGGTTGAGCCCAGCAGGCCGGGCTCTTCGCCATCCCAGGAGGCGTACACAATGGTGCGCTTCGGCTTCCAGCCCTGCTTCAGCAGTTCGCCCAGGGCGCGGGCTTCCTCCAGTTCCGCTACCTGGCCGGAAATGGGGTCCTCGGCGCCGTTCACCCAGGCGTCATGATGGTTGCCGCGCAAAATCCACTGATCGGGATAAGCGGAGCCGGGTATTTTCGCAATCACGTCGTAGACCGGCTTGATATCCCAGTTCTGCTTCACGATGAGGTGCGCTTTGGCCGCGCCCGGCCCAATGTGATACGTGATGGGCAGGGAACCGCGCCATTCCTTGGGCGCCACACGCCCGGAAATGGCCGCCAGGAGCGGCTGCGCGTCGGCATAGGAAATGGGAAGCACGGGAATTTTGAGAATGGTTTGCGCATCCTTGATGGCCAGGCGCTTGGCCCCGGGCGCCGCGCCCACCCCGGGCGTGAGCGGGTCGCCGGGGTACTGCGTATCCATCACCGAGCCGCGCTGCACTCCCTCCGGCGGACGCAAGCCGCCCCTGGGGAAAACATCGCCAGCGGCGTAACCGTCCTGCTGCGGGTCGGAATAAATAATGCAGCCGACAGCCCCATGCTCCCAGGCGACTTTAGGCTTGATTCCGCGCCAGGAGCGCCCGTAGCGGGCAATCACGATGGCCCCTTTTACCGAAATGCCCATGCGGTCGAGCACTTCATAATCTTCGCGGAGGCCGTAATTGACGTAGACCAGGGGGCCGGTCACATCGCCATCGCCGGAGTAGGCGTTGTAGGTGGGCAACTGCTCGGATTGCTGGTTGGAAGTGGGGTCCACCGCGACCGGTGGCTCCTGCAGCTTGGCCGTGAAACGGGTGGGCGCGACCAGTTCCACCAGCCGCTCCTTGGGGGTAGGGAAGAGCACGTCGAAGGTTTCGATGTGGGCGTCCCAGCCCCACTGCTTGTAGCGGGCCAGCATCCACTCCGCATTCTGCTTGACATAAGGCGAGCCCACGTTGTGAGGATGCGCGCTCAGCAGTTGCATGGTGGAACGCAGCACGCCCGGGTCGGGAATAGCGCGGAACTTGCTCTCCCACTGCTGCTCGGCGCGCGCGTCTGGCGCCGTATAGCCATAGAGTGCCGGGGCAGGTTCGTTGGCGTTCGCGGCAAAAAGCAGAGTGGAACAAAGCACCAGAACGACCCAGCAGCGCCGTACAGGCATGCTTCTTCCTCCCATGAAAGCTGAACAAGAGCGGGATCATATCGTAGGCCGAGAGGAGTTCACAACCCAGGAGGGGCAATCTACTGGGGCACAAGAAGGCAGGCACGGCAGATGCAGATTGGTAGAGACGTTGCTTGCAACGTCTCCGGTGCTTGTTTTTCAGGTACCAGCTATCACCCTCCAGCAAGTCCGCATAGGCAGGGGCGCCCACTGCGGCAACTACACAAAAGTACCGTGAAGGTAACCAGTTTTCATCCTGGCCGCGCCGAAATCCCGGGAGGCTGACGCCGTGCCAGCGGCTCGCTGATTTGCCCCAATCTCCCGAGCCCTGCATAAGTTCCCATTCCGCCTGAGCTTGGCGACTACGATTACACCCGTCACCCGGCTGCTGTTGCGATCCAGGAACGAGTAATCATTCCAGCGATAACTGAAGGCACTGCCGCAGTATTACCAGCGCGAGATGCTCAATTGCGCAGGATTGCGTAGGCTGTGTCCCGTTTGGGGCATCGTGCCGGCCAAGTCAGGCACGGGAGGGGTTGCACATGTTGCATCGCTCGCAGTACCGGCGCACGACATGGATTGCGGTTTTGGTGTGCTTGCTTTTGGGGCAGGCGTATGGCATTAGCTTCAAGGCCTACGGGCCGCAGACGTTCCTGCGCAGCAAGGGTGCCCCATGGGCGCAGAGCGTGCAATTCTCAGTGAAGTACCCCAACACGCAATACACCCTTGTTGTGGTTAACGGAGGGAACGGGTACCGCGACGTGGAAAAAGCGGTCATCTGGCTCAACGGCCAGGTGGTCCTGCGCGAGCGAGATTTCGACGACCACCGGCGCGCTGTTTCCAAACCGGTGACTCTGCAGAGCTCGAACCAGCTCTCGGTGGAGCTGCGCGGCGAGCCGGGCGGCGCCATCACCGTAGAAATCCTAGGCGTGGATAACGACCCCCCGAGCATTACCGCTTCCGTTTCACCGCAGCCCAACGCGGCCGGCTGGAACAACACGCCGGTGACCGTGACTTTTTCCTGCAGCGACGCCTTTATGGACGTCACCTGCCCCGCGCCGGTCACGGTGGACACGCAGGGAGCCAACCAAACTGTGAGCGGCACGGCCGTGGACACAGCCGGCCTGACCGCTACCACTAGCGTGAATGTGAATCTTGACTTAACGCCGCCGGTGATCAGCGCCGTCGCCAGCCCCGCACCAAGTTCTTCCGGCTGGAACAACAGCAACGTGACGGTCAGCTTTTCCTGCAGCGATTCGCTCTCGGGCTTGGCGATTTGCCCGTCGCCGGTGACGGTTGTGGCGCAGGGCGTGAGCCAGGTGAACGGCACCGCCGTGGATAAGGCCGGAAACTCCAGCCAGACCACTGCTTTCGTCAGCATTGATAGCGTGCCGCCGGCGGTTTCGATTTCTTCCCCCGTCAACGGCGCCACGGTTTCCAACAGCTTACTGTCTGTGAGTGGTTCAGTGAGCGACGCTTCTTCGGGCGTGGCTTCTGTGCTTTGCAATGGCGCTGCAGCTACCTTCGGTGGCGGCGCGTTCAGCTGCAATGTGACGCTCAACCAGGGCAGCAACACGGTGCAGGTGGTGGCGACTGATGCCGCTGGAAACAGCGCTTCGGCCAACGCCGGCGTGACCTATGCGGTTCCGCCTTCCAACAATCCGCCGCCCCCGCCGCCTCCGCCGCCCACTTTGAATCCGCCGCCGACGCAGATTCTGATTACGCCCCAGTCCATCACCATGGCGGTGGGCGAGCGGCGCTCCGTTTCCGCTACTGACAACGTGGGCCGCGGCATTCCGGCGACCTGGTCGGGAAGCGACAGCTCCGTGCTGCAGGTCAACTCTGATGGCAGCATGGTCGCACTGGCGCCAGGCTCGGCGACGATTACAGCAACTTATCAGCAGCTCACCGCGCAGGAGTTGGTCACAGTCGCCAGCGCAGGGCCTCTAGCCATCGGCACCGAGCGCTGGGAAGTGTTGCCGCTGGACACCACCAATAACTGGATCAATAACTTTGTGGCGGCGCAGCCCTCGGCTCCTGGCTCGCCTGATGAGTACGTGCTGGAAGGCACGCCCACGGGCACTCTGGTGCGCGCCCTGGCCGGCGATGGTCACCAGCTGTGGAGCACGCCGCTGCTTGCCAGCTCCGTAAGCTCCAACAGCTCCTTCCTGTGGGACAACGAGATGCTGCAGGCGGGAACGCCGGACGGCGGCCTGGCAGTGCTGGACAGCCAGGTGTTTAGCAGCTCGAGCGGCAGTTTCTCGCAGTACTCCGCCATGAAGGTGGATGCCGGATCGCAGGCCGTGGCCTGGACCTACAACAGCCCCAGCATGCTGGATTCAGTGCTGGCGGTGCATCCGGATGGCGATGTTTACGTAGTCCAGACCAGCAATAGCAGCACCACCGCCTCAGCTGCGGTGCTGGTGCTGAATGGAGCGACCGGCCAGGTGAAGTTCACTGTGCCCATGCCGCTCTCGTCGAACACTTACCAGAACGCGGCCTACAATGCTTCCAACCAACTGGTGTGCCAGTCCGGCAGCACGGTCGTGGTGCCCACTTTGCCCAACCACGGACCACTGGCCGTTCTTCCTGACGGCAACGTGTACCTGGAAGTGGAATCTACTAACCGCGTGCGGAATTGCCAGGGCAGCAGCTTCAGCAACGTAAGCTATTCGGACACGCTGCAGCTCATGCAGGTGCAGTCTTCCGGCGCGAGCACCCTCGCAAGTCTGGAGCAGTTCAACGATGTGACCACGCAAACGCAAGCCCAGCCGGGGCAGGTCCTGCCTGATGGCCAGGGTGGCTTGCTGGCGGGCTGGAACAAGTCAGTCACCCTGAGTTCGAGCAACCAGGCCTACATCTCGCATCTGCTGAACGGGACAAAGGCGGACTATGCACTGCCCTGGACCTCGAACTTCTCCATCACGTTTGTGATGGCGCTGGGCGAAAGCGGAACGGTGTACGCCCAGCAGGGCTCCTTCTCCGGTTCCATCCTGACCTTTGACGTTAACAGCGGCACGGCAACCACCGGCAGCTTCGGCAGCGCGCAGATCGTAAGCGCGATGGCGGGCGGCGGGGCCATGCTGGCCACCAGCAGCCAGATTTTCTCGGTTGATGCTAACGCCAGCCCGGCAGTGCTCTCGAACGCTCTGGGCCTGAACGCGGAGACTTATTACGCGGGCGGAACCTGGCTGGGCTTCTCCAACGCTGACAGTTCGCTGGAAGCCGCGGTGGGTCCGGACATGCAGGCGGGCGTCACCAGCTGGCCGATGCTGGCGGGCAACATCACGGAACAGGAAGCGCCGCCCATGCCTTTCCTGCGCCACTTCCTGCCCCTGCAGCCCAGCGGACAGTATTCGGTGAGCCAGTTTGAGTCGGCCATGCAGCAGGCTGCACCCGTCAACAACGTCTACTACGCGCTGGACCAAGCGAGCGTCGCCAGCTTCCTGGAGCAACTGGACAAGCCTCAGGATGCTGTCGCTTTCCTGGGCAACGCGCTCAGCTACAGCTTCAGCGGCGGGCAGCAGTCGGTTGGCCTGTGCTTCTCCTCTGATTGCCTGGAGAAAGCGGTGAGCGCCAGCGATCCCAGCTACTCGCTGGTTTCGCCGGCGGGCCTGACCACCAGCTGGGTGGATGCCTCTCTGCTGGCGGGCAAAACCAAGGTGGTGTTCGTGGCTTCGGCCGATGACGGCGCCATCTTCGAAGAGTTGTGGGGAATTGATGCGACTACCGCCCATCAGGCGCTGATTGTGCCGCCGAACTCAAGCGTCAGCTTGCAGCAGGCGGCGCAGGTCTGGGTGGCTATCGCCCAGAACCTGGTGGCGGGAGAGACGGTGCAGAACGCGGTCGCTAACGCCAACGCCCAGCTGGGCACGGCGTACACGGTGGTGGGCGACGGCGCGGTCCGCATCAAAGCTGTTCAGTAGGCGAGGGTGCCTGCTGATCGCGGGCCGGGAGCCGAGGGCATGGAGCAGCGGGCTGGCCGTGAGAAGCCAGTTGGTGCGGCTGCTTGCGCCCCCCGGCCCATTGAGCGTGAAGCGACGCTGAGTTGCATGCCTTGCTTGAGGCACTGGGCCCGGGCAAGGCATGCGTCTATAATCCAACCAGCGTGGCTTCAAGGCGCCGGCCAGCGTAACCGTTAATGTCTGCGGCTTTATCCACCTTTGGTGGTCTGATCGTGATCGTCACCGCGGGATTGTTGCGCCGAGAGCGCACCTCCCGCCACCAGGACTTTTTCACTGCCATCGGCTTCGCTCTTTATATCGCGGCAGGGATCAAGCTGCACCTGGCCATCGTTCACTGGTTCCCCAAGACGCTGGACCCGCAGTTCCTCCATTATGACCAGGCGCTGGGATTTGATCCCCTGCGTGTCATGGTGGCCGCCAGACAGCATCCTGCCGTGCTGGGGTTTCTGGAAGCTTCTTACTGGCTGCTTTCCACGATGCTGGGTCTGGCCTGGGTGGTCGAACAGAACCGGGTCCTGCGCCTCGCTGCATTCCTTGCCGGCGTTTTCTGCTTTGCCTTTTACATGCTACTCCCCGCCGTTGGTCCGGTGTTCTATAACTGGGATGCAGGATTCGCGTTAAATGCGCCGCGCAACTGCATGCCGTCCATGCATCTGTCCTGGGCGATGCTGATGGCCTGGAATGCGAAGCGCCTCCATTGGCGGCTTCTCTTCACCATCTATGCGCTCATAATGGCCGCGGCTACACTGGCCATAGGGCAGCACTACCTTATTGACTTGCTGGCGGCGGTTCCCTACGTCGTAGTAATCCAAATCGTCGCCGCAAGGTTGCTCCACCCGAACAAGATCCAAGCTCCGGTATCTCCACTGCGCGCCCCCGAGACTTGGGTTCAAAATGACTGAAGGCGCCTTGGCAGTGACAAAGTGGAAGCAATTTTGTTTTCCCCGCCGCATGCGGTAACCTTCCACTTCCTTCCTGCGGGGAAAATCGGTTAGCACTGAGTAGGCGCGGGATTCTGGAAGGCGGAAGCCTGCCCGGGATAGCGGCAACTGTTGAGGAGCGATATGCGACGGCTGATGCTTTGGGCAGTTTTAATACTTCTTGCGAGCGTGCCGCTGGGTGCGGACGAACCTCTCCTGCAGGGTTTCACTCAGGCCTCGTCGCCGGCAGAGCGGCAATGGGAGCAGAAATTCCGCTCTCTTCCCAGCCCGCAGTTGATGCGCGACTATATGCAGCGGCTGAGCGCCCGGCCCCATCACGTGGGCTCGCCCTATGACAAGTCGAACGCGGAATGGATTCTCTCCAAGTTCAAGGAGTTCGGCTGGGACGCCCACATCGAGACCTTTGAGGTCCTGTTTCCCACCCCCAAAGAGCGGCTCGTGGAAATGGTCGAGCCCACCAAGTTCCGGGCCAAACTGCAGGAGCCGCCTCTGGCCGTGGACCCCACATCCAGCCAGACCAGCGAACAGCTGCCCACCTACAACGCGTACTCCATTGACGGCGATGTGACCGCGCCCCTGGTGTTCGTGAATTACGGATTGCCGGCAGATTACGAGCAACTGCAGCGCTTGGGCGTTTCCGTGAAGGGTGCCATTGTGATCGCCAAGTACGGCCATTCCTGGCGCGGCGTGAAGCCCAAGGTGGCGGGCGAGCATGGCGCTATCGGCTGCCTCATTTATTCCGACCCGCGCGATGACGGCTACTTCGAGGACAACGTATTTCCCGATGGCCCAACCAGACCGGCCGAGGGCGTGCAGCGCGGCAGCGTGATGGATTTTGCTTCCTCTACTCCCGGCGACCCGCTGACCCCGGGTGTCGGCGCCACGCCCGACGCCAAGCGGCTTTCAGTGAAGGAGGCTCCCAGCATCACCAAGATTCCCGTCCTGCCCATTTCTTACGGCGACGCCCAGCCGCTGCTGGCGGCTCTGCAGGGGCCGGTGGCGCCCGAAGGCTGGCGCGGCTCGCTGCCCATCACCTACCACGTGGGACCGGGGCCGGCGAAAGTCCACCTGGTCGTGAAATCAAATTGGGACCTTAAGCCGGTGAACGATGTCATCGCGAAGATCCCAGGCTCGGCCCAGCCCGACGAGTGGATTGTGCGCGGCAATCACCATGACGCCTGGGTGAACGGCGCCGACGATCCCATCTCCGCCCAGATAGCGCTGCTGGAAGAGGCGCGGGCGCTCGGGCAACTCGTCAAGCAGGGCTGGAAGCCAAAGCGCACCATCGTCTACGCCGCCTGGGACGGCGAAGAGCCCATGCTGCTGGGTTCGACGGAGTGGGCGGAAGAGCACGGCGAGGAACTCAAGCAGCATGCCGTGGCCTACATCAATACCGATGGCAATGGCCGCGGCTACCTGCTCGCGGAGGGTTCGCACACGCTCGAGCACTTCATGAATGGCGTAGCGCGCGACATTCAGGATCCGGAGAGCGGCGTTTCGGTCTGGCAGCGGGCCCAGATGCACAGCATCGCGGAGGCGAAGTCTGAAAAAGACTGGAAAAAGATTCGCGACCGGGCTGATCTGCGCATGGGAGCGCTGGGTTCGGGCACGGACTACACAAGTTTTGCTGATCACCTGGGAGTCGCCAGCCTGAATCTCGGTTTTGGCGGCGAAGACCCGGATGCGGGCGTGTACCATTCCATCTACGACGATTTCTACTGGTACACGCATTTCTCCGATACTACGTTCGTGTACGGGCGCGCCCTGGCGCAAACTGTAGGAACAGCGGTAATGCGCCTGGCCGACTCCGACCTGCTGCCCTTCGGCTTCAGCGACTTTGCCGACACAATGCAGCTCTACCTCACGCAGCTCAAAAAACTGGCGGAGGACAAGCGTACTGAGGCCATCGAGCGCAACCGTGAGCTGGAGGAAGGCCTGTTCCACGCCATCAACGACCCGCGCCGGCCGACGGTGGCGCCTCCGCGGGAGGAAGTGCCGCCGTATTTGAATTTCGCGCCCTTGGAGAACGCTGTGGACCAGCTCAACCGCAGCGCCAGGCGCTACCAGGAGGCGCTCGAGAAGGCGTGGGCCTCGCCGCCGGGCGTGCCGCCGGCGATGCTCGCCGATTTGAACCAGAAAATGATGCAAAGCGAGCGCCGCCTGACCGACGACGCTGGTCTGCCTCGCCGCTCCTGGTACAAGCACCTGATTTATGCGCCCGGCGTGTACACCGGCTATGCGCCGAAAACCATGCCCGGCGTGCGCGAGGCCATCGAGCAGAAGCGCTGGCCGGAAGCTAACACCGAGATCGCGCGTGTGGCCAAGGTGCTGGAGAACGAGAGTGCTCTCATTGATTCGGCAACCGCGGAACTTACCTCAGCCAAGTAACGCTTCAATTGTCATCCTGAGCGAGCGCGAGTTGAGCGGAGCGAAAGGAGCGCGAGTTGAATGGACCTTGTACTTTTCTGTTCGGAACCGTAAGGGCGTAGCTAGTTAGGCGGCCGACCGGCCGCGCTCATCGCCCTCAGGTGAACCTGCCGGAGCCGCCACTACCGCATCCCCCGGCGGAGAAGGTGGAAAACTGCCGCTCCGTCTTCTTGGAGCCGCAGTGGGGACACTTCAGCTCATCATCCGCGTCCTGCATGCGGCGCAGCAATTCGAATGTGCGGCCGCATTTTGGGCAGTGGTATTCGTATAAAGGCATAAGGAATAAATGCTTTTGTAAGAATTGTATTACAGGAAATCTCACCAGCATCCCGCCCCGGCCAGTCACGCCGGCGTTCTTATGGGCCTCCCAGGCGCGGGAGCCGTTGACAAATTTCAGGACCACGGTATCGTATGTACCCCATCACATTTGGGGCTCGGGGGGCCCGTTTCACAGAATGTCCAGAAGGAGACGGCCTGTGCTTAATAGAAAAATTTCTTTGCTATTGCTCGTCCTGTGCTTGCTCGGCGCCACCACGGCGGTTTCGGCGCAGCAGGGCCAGCAGCCGCTTACCAACGCCGATGTAGTCAAGATGGTGAAAAGCGGTCTGCCCGCGTCGGTGATCTCGAATGCCATCCAGGCCAATGAAACCGACTTTGACGTCTCGGCTAATGGCCTGATCGCGCTGCAGAAAGCGGGCGTGCCGCAGGCGGTGATGGACGCCATGATCTCCGCTTCGTCGAAGAAGCGCAGCGGCGCGGCGGCCGCCAGTTCGGCTCCGGCGGCTGCCCCTGCGGCAGCGGCGACATTGCCCAACGGCGGCCAGCTTGCCGTCACGGTTGCGCAGGGAGGCAAGAGTGTGGCCCTGCCCCTGCAGAAGACGCAACTGGCGCAGACCAAGAGCAAAGCCTCATCGCTGGGGGCTCTGGCCACGGACTCGGCCGTGAACCAGGCTTTTCAGGTGGGGGTGAATGAGGCGGCATGGCAGGCATGGTCGCACGGCGGCGGCTACGGCACCTACTCCGGGGTCACCGCCGGAGCCAGCGTCATGTCCGGCATCATGGGCCATCGCAAACCGACCGTCACTTACGTGTGGGCGCTGCCCGGCCCGAGTGCCGGCAATGCGCTGGAAAATTCGCCCAACTTCGACGTGACCTTTACCGGCATCCCGGGAATCAACGAGGAAGAATACGAGCCCGCCATCGTGAAGCTCACGCCCACCAGCAATAACTGGCGCCTGGTGGGAGCATCCCAGGGCAAGGCTGACACCATGCAGGATTCCTCGGCCAACTGGGAAGTGTATTCCTCTTACGTGGAGGAGAAAGTTCCTGTGCGCGTCAATAAACTCGGCTCGGGGCACGTGCAGATATCGCCGGCATCGCCGTTGGCGGCAGGACAATATGGAGTAGTGCTGCGGCCCCGCAACAAGAGCAAGCGCTTCGCCGGCACCGATGTGGCCAACAATCAGGGCGAGGGTCTCATCTTCAATTCGGTGTTTTCATTTGCGGTGAAGTAGAAACGGGAGAAGTTCTCCGGCGGGCGCGCCTAGCCCGCCGGAATTCCTACGCTACAGCCGGCCGGCGATTATGCCGGCAATCTGCTTGCCCGCGTCGGCGTTCTGCCCGGCCGTGCGCATATCAATGTTCACCATCACGTCGCCTTTGCGCATCATTATGCCCGAGCCCATCGGCTCCACGTAAGCCTCGTCCCCTACCCCGGGAATGGCGGTGAAAGTGTCCATGCCGCCGGAAATGCTTTTCAGGGCGCCGTGACTGAGTTTCATGGCCAGCGTGCCGCCTTCCCAGGTCACGTCAACCGCTAGCCGCTTCATGCCGCCAAAATCGTAGACGCAGTTGCTGCCCGAATTTTCCACGCTCACTACCGGCATGCGGAACGCTGCAGCCACTTCCGCCTTGGTGGCCAGCCGGCAGGCGTCGCGGTTGCCCGTGTAGGGAGTGGTCTTGTAGGTCTGCGAGAACTCCTGGGCACGCTTGCGCACGCGGTAGCCGATATAGAAGCAGCTGCCCGCCGCCGCCAGCACGAAGAAGGCGAAAACCCCGAGTAGGGCGAAGATGATTTTGGCCGCGCCGCCGCCGCCCTTGGCCGGCGCTGCCGTGGCCGGAACAGGAGTCCCCGGCTGTGCCACCGGAGCTGGGGCGCCAGGCGCCACCGTCTGTCCGCACTGTGCGCAGAACTTTACCCCCGGATCCAGTTTGCCCCCGCATTTAACACAGAATGCACCCATGAACTCTCCCCTTAGCTGAATTTTTAGCTTCTATCCCCCCAACATTACCCCGCTGGAACCGCAAAACAGCTCCAGTGCTGCTTGAATCAGGGCCCGAATGGTGAAAGCTTTGATTTGATCACGTGCAAAGCGCGCACATCTTGACGGTTTTTTTCCGGAAGGTCAAGCAGGAGCTTCGGCTGGTCTGAGCCGGGAAGCTTCTCTACTCCAGCAGCCTCTTGTCCCAGGGATAATCGCGGTGAGAGACGATGTGGATGCGGGCTGCCTCGGGATGACGCGGATTCAGCAGTACGTTGAAAGTCTCCGGAACGATCGCGGAAGGGACGCGCAGCAGGGCAGAGGCGCGGGAGCGCAGCCATTCATCTCCCAGGGTGCGGGTGGCAAGCAGGTCCTGCGTCCAATCCTCAGCCAACTCCGACTTGCCAATCGCGAGCAGGGAAGTGTCGTCCGGCGCCTCCGCCTTGAGCAGTTGGTAGCTCCGGGGCAGGTGAGCGGGGTCGAGTTCCAGGTGGACCAGCACTTCGACCAGGGCGCCAGCCGGAGTCTCCGCCAGATACAGAATGGGATGGCCCTGCGTGTGCCAGCGGGCGGAGGCAAGGAGACCGCCTTCGCCCTCCAGGGTGGCGTGGTTGCTGATGCGCCACAGCAGCATCAGGCGAACATGCCTTCGTCAATCTGGATGAGCATCTGCTCTACCAGGCGTCCGCCGGTTTCCGTGGCCAGCATCTCCATGGGCGTGCGCCCCTGGAAGCGCTGGCGGGGAGCGCGCAGCCAGGCCAGGGCGGCGGCCTCATCTCCCATCACCAGTTGCGCGCGGGCCAGTATGCGGGCGGTGCGCACGGCGCGCTCTGACTCCTCGCGGGAAAGCGGTTCGTGGCGGCTGCGGCGGTGCTTGAGCGTGCGCGGCGGTATGATGACGCTGGCAATCTCGTTGCGTGAAAGCCCGCGCTGCTGCAGCCGGTTGAGCACGCGGATGGGCAGGCCCCGTTCCACCAGGCGCACCATCTCCTGCTCCGAGGCGGCCTTGGCGCCCAGCCAGGCTACGAAGTAATCATTCAGCGTTTTTGCGCTTGCGGTTGCCATAGTTACCTCTGGACATTATGCCACAAAAATGTCGGCAAAGTGTCCCCAACTCACGAGCTCTGTGGGTATAAGCTACCCCACTGAAAATGGGAGGCTTAGCAGTGGGGTGGGTCACACGAATTGACTTGATCCCTTTTGTGTCAGGCGCTCTCTGCCGCTTCTCGCCAGCGGCTAAGTGCTCGTCACTTTAAGAAGAACGCCGGGAATCCTCTGCCGCATTCGCGCTCTGTAACCTTCTAACTCCTGAATTGTCACTGG
>DATJFA010000648.1:0-3318 GCA_035496015.1 Terriglobales bacterium
CGAAGTTGCGGTAAACCTTCTGCTTGGTGTCACGCGCCTTCTGGTGCCCCAGCACCAGCACCTCGTCACCGTGGAAGCGGGCCATGCCGCAGACGATGGCAGGATCGTCGCCAAAGGCGCGGTCGCCGTGCAGTTCGCTCCAGTCGGTGAAGAGGCGCTCCACGTAATCCAGCAGGTAGGGACGCTGGGGATGGCGCGCCAGTTCGGTCTTCTCCCAGGCGTTCAGATGGGCGTAGATCTGCTGCCGCAGGGCGTTGACGCGCTCGTGCAGCTGCTGCAGCTTGCGGTGGGCTTCCTGGTTCTCGCCGGCCAGGGATTCCAGCTGCTCAATCTGCTGCTCGATGCGCTCCAGCTCGTGTTGTGCCTTGATCGCCGATTCCATCTTGGTCTGATGGCCGTCTCGCGAAGCTTCCCACAACGACTCCACCATGGAAAGCAGGAATTCAGAAACGGCAAATACGCCGTCGCCGTTCTCCCGCGCCCGGGCCGCGCCCGTGCCGGCTCCGCCGGCGCCGTGTTTCGTCGTGACTGCCACTCGCTTCAATCAATTATCCGCACGCTGCCACGACCGCAGAGCTCCTCCACGCGGTCAATGAAGCTGCGGTCTGGTTGGACATTATAGCCTTCGGCTTCCATGACCACCATGAAGTCGCCCTGGCGTTCCACATCAAACAACACCTTAGCGGCCCCTTTGCGCTGCGTGCACAGCGCGAACAATTCATCCACCGTGAGCTCGGTGGCGGTTTCCAGGGGAATGCGAATGCGCAGATGATTGGCCAGCTTGGGGCGGGCGTCTTCCAGGGGAATGATGTCGCTCACCGTCAGCTTGGGACTGGCGCCCTCCTCGACCCGCACGCCGCTGCGCACGAGCACCGGCACCTCCAACTTCAGCCGCTCTCCCAGCCGCTTATACGCGTCGGGAAACACCAGCATGTCGAGCGAGCCGGTCATATCTTCCAGCGTGGCCTGGGCGTACAGGTCGCCTCGTTTGGACTTGAGCACACGCACGTTGGCAATGATGCCGCCAATGCAGAGTTCCTCGTCTTTGCCGGTGGAGTATTTCATTTGCCCGATCTCTTCCGCTGCCCGCGCATTCAGGTCGCGCAACTTGTCGCGGTACTTCTCCAGCGGGTGGCCGGTGATGAAGAAACCCAGAATTTCCTTTTCCGCGGCCAGGCGCTGGTGCTCGTCCCAGTCCGGCACCTCGGGCAGATGGTCGTTGTGGGCGTGCTCATGCTCCTGCTGGAACACGCCAAAAAGGCCGTGCTGGCCCGATTCGGCGTCGCGCTGCGCCTTGGCCGCGCGCTCCATGGCTTTGTCGAGCACCTCCATCAGTTGTGCCCGCCGCCCCAGCGAATCCATGGCCCCGCTTTTGATCAGCGATTCCAGCACGCGCTTATTGAGCAGCCTCAGGTCCACCTTTTCGCAGAACTGGTAAATGCTCTGGAAACGGCCCAGCTCTTTGCGCGCGGCCACAATGGATTCGATGGCGTTGTGGCCCACGTTCTTCACCGCCGCCAGCCCAAAGCGGATAGCCGCCCCGTGGGGCGTAAAGTTGGCGTCGCTCACGTTGATGTCAGGGGCTTCCACCGCGATGCCCATCTCCCGGCATTCGTTGATGTACTTCACTACCTCGTCGGTGTTGCCGGTCACTGAGGTGAGCAGCGCGGCCATGAACTCCACCGGGTAATGCGTTTTAAGAAAGGCGGTGTGGTAGGCCAGCAACGCGTAAGCGGCGGAGTGCGACTTGTTGAAGCCGTAGCCGGCGAACTGCTCCATCAGGTCGAATATCTTCTCGATCTTCTTGGGCGGAAAGCCGCGCTGCGTGGCGCCTTCCACGAAGCGCTCGCGCTGCTTGGCCATCTCCTCCGGCTTCTTCTTGCCCATGGCGCGCCGCAGCAGGTCGGCTTCGCCCAGGGAGTAGCCCGCCAGCCGGTTGGCGATCTGCATCACCTGTTCCTGGTAAACGATGACGCCCAGCGTCTCTTTCAGGTTCTCTTCCAGCTCCGGCAGCTCGTACTCGATTTTCTTGCGTCCGTGCTTGCGGTCAATGAAATCGTCAATCATGCCGCCCTGGATGGGACCGGGACGGTAGAGCGCGTTCAGGGCGGTCAGGTCCTGGATGGAGTTGGGCTGGTATCGGCGCAGCACGTCGCGCATGCCGTGCGATTCAAACTGGAACACGCCCGAGGTCAGTCCCTTGTGAAACACCTTTTCGTAAGTTTCATTGTCCTCCAGCGGGATGTCGTCCAGCGTCATCTGCTGGCCGCGGGTTTGCGCGATCAGCTTGAGCGCATCATCGAGAATGGTGAGCGTGGTCAGCCCAAGGAAGTCCATCTTTAACAGGCCGAGCTTCTCGATGGCCGTCATGTCGAAGGCGGTGACAATTTCGTCGTTCTTGGTCTTGTGCAGCGGCACCAGCTCGATCAGCGGGCGCGGCGAAATGACGACGCCCGCAGCGTGCACACCGGAATTGCGCACCAGGCCTTCCAGCTTTTTGGCGGTATCAATCAGCTGTTTCACCTGGCCTTCGTTTTCGTAGGCCGTTTTCAGCGGCGGCGAATCCTCCAGCGCCTTATCAATGGTGATGTTCAGCGTGGTAGGCACCATTTTGGCGATGCGGTCCACTTCCGCGTAGGGAATCTCCATCGCGCGGCCCACATCTTTGATGGCCGCTTTGGCTGCCATGGTCCCGAAGGTGATGATCTGGGCCACGTTCTCGCGCCCGTACTTCTGCGTGACGTAGTTGATGACCTCGCCCCGCCGGTTCATACAGAAGTCAATGTCAATATCGGGCATGGAGACGCGTTCCGGGTTGAG
The DNA here is from genome assembly GCA_035496015.1 of Terriglobales bacterium. GTDB lineage: Bacteria > Acidobacteriota > Terriglobia > Terriglobales > Acidobacteriaceae > JAICWP01. The sequence goes on from DATJFA010000648.1 coordinate 2,821, forward strand.
GAAGCGCTCGAACAGCAGGTCGTGCTGCAGCGGGTCAATGTCGGTGATGCCCATGGCATAGGAAACCAGCGAGCCCGCGGCCGAGCCGCGCCCTGGCCCTACGGGGATGCTGTTCTCCTTCGCATACCGGATAAAGTCCCAGACAATCAGGAAATAGCCGGCAAACTTCATCTGCTGGATGATGGCAATTTCGCGCGAGAGCCGCTGCTCATATTCGCTGAGCGGATGCTTGAGACGGCCCTGGCCCTCCAGGGCGCGCAACACTTCAGCCCGGCGGGCAAAGCCCTGGCGCGCCACCTTTTCAAAGTAGGTGTCGAGGGTCTCGCCTTTGGGCACGTCGAAGTGCGGGAAAGGATGGCTGATCTTTTCGAGCCGCAGGTTGCAACGCTCAGCGATGGCCAGGGTTTGCGAGAGCACATCGGGCGCATCCTTGAATACCCGGTACATCTCGTCGTAGTTCTTCACGTAGAACTGGGTGCCCTGGAACTTCATCCGGTT
>DATJFA010000649.1:0-14477 GCA_035496015.1 Terriglobales bacterium
GGTGGTCAATGCTTTGCACGTGTTCGACGAACGTGAAGCTCTGGTTTTGCACCTGGAAAGGGCCCAGCTTACGCTCGAAGGTCACGATTTTGGGCGGCGGAAGCGAAACCGGCTTGACTGCCGGGGGCGGAGCGGGAGCCGGCGCATGCTGGGCTGGCGCTTGTACCGCAGGCTGTACCGCGGGACGACCTATTGCGCCGTTTACTGGCGCCGGCTGCTGAGCACAAGCGGGCAGTATGAGCAATGCCAACAACACGACTACCGCTAAGCGAGACATAAATTGCAATACAGTTTGACAACGGGTCGGTTCGCGGGAAAGTCACCAAAGTACCCTGCCCAAAACCATTTTCACCACAGAGGCACAGAGCCACAGGGAAAACCGTTTGGGGTCTTAATGATTTCTGCTTTTTTAGGGTGGCTGTCGCCGTAAGCGATGGAATGATGGGGGTTGATCGTTGATCATCCAGAGGCAATCAGAAATTTGGTTTCTTTGTGCCTCTGTGTCTCTGTGGTGAAAAAAAGGTTTCCTCGGGCCATGCCCTCCGGTATACGTTTGTAAACCCTTCAGGCGTTGACTCGCAGCACGACCTTATTCAGACTGGGGGCAGGTTCCCTTTTCATGAAAAAAATCCGGGTCGGCATTCTTTTCGGCGGGCGCAGCGGCGAGCACGAAGTTTCGCTGCTCTCGGCGGCATCAGTCCTTGAGGCCATTGATAAGCAGCAATACGAGGTAGTCCCCATCGGCATCACCAAGGAAGGCCGCTGGGTGACGGCGGGGCGCGCGGAACAACTCCTGCGCAGCAACCACAGCAGCAAAGGCCATGAAGAGCGCCACCTGCGGGCGGGCGATCCCGATTACACTCCCGGCGCGGCCGTGCTCGCCAAAGGCGAGTCGGTGGTGGTGCCACCCGTCCCCGTGCAGTCCTCCACCGGCGCCATGACCTCCTTCGAGCCCGATGGCGCCATGGCCCGGCGCTGGACCGATAACGTCATCAAGGTGGACGTGGTCTTCCCCGTGCTCCACGGGACTTTTGGCGAAGACGGCACCATACAGGGCCTGCTGGAGCTGGCCGACATCGCCTACGTGGGCGCGGGCGTGCTGGGCTCGGCGGCCGGCATGGACAAGGACATCATGAAGCAGCTGTTTAGAAGCGCCGGCTTGCCCCTGGTGAAGCACGTCACCGTGCTGCGCCGTGAGTGGGAAGACGATCCGGCCAAGGTACAGCGCTTTATAGAAAGCAAGCTGAAGTACCCCGTATTCGTTAAGCCGGCCAATTTGGGTTCTTCGGTGGGAATTTCCAAGGCGCACAATCGCGAGGAACTGGCTCCAGCCGTGCTCCTGGCCGCCGAATATGACCGCAAAATCGTGATTGAGCAGGGCGTTGGGGGCAAAAAGCGCAAGGCCCGGGAGCTGGAATGCTCAGTACTGGGGAATGATGAGCCGGTAGCCTCACTGCCCGGGGAAGTGGTGCCCGGCAAGGAATTCTATGATTATGCCGCCAAGTACCTGGAAGAGGGCTCGCAGCTCATGATCCCCGCCAAGCTGACAAAAGCGCAAACCAAACAGGTGCAGGAGATGGCGGTAAGCGCCTTTCGTGCGGTGGATTGCGCCGGCCTGGCACGCGTGGATTTCCTCATGGACCCGCAAACCAAGAAGATTTACGTCAATGAAATCAATACGATGCCCGGTTTTACCGCCATCAGCATGTATCCCAAGCTGTGGGCCGCCTCCGGCGTCTCCTATCCCGAGCTGATTCACCGCCTTATCCAGTTGGCGCTGGAACGGCATGAGGATAAGAAGCGGAATAAGTACAGCCGGTAAAGCAGCACTCAGCAGTTAGTATTTGGCATTTAGCCCCTGAACCTTATCGGCATAACACCAAAGTTGGAGCTTTCCTGGCCGAACGTCCTGACGCAGTGCATCGGCGGTCTACGGCTAAATGCTAATGGCTAAATGCTAAAGGCTGCTTTCCCCCGAACGTGCCGGTACCTTTAGGTGCCCTTGGTAACATTGGGTCGCGCTGGTGACTGTGGTACTTTACCGCCAGCTTCACCCGAAAAACCTCCATTGGGCAGTGGTGTGGTTCGGAGTCCGCGACTCTATGGCTTTTGGCTTCGGATTCAATAAAACGAAGGTTCTGGCGGCGGCGGAACGGCACATTCAGCAGGGCAAACTGCAGAATGCCATCGCGGAATACGAGAAAGTCGTAAAAGCGGATCCCAAAGACCTTACCGTCCTCAATACCATCGGCGACCTGTACGCCCGCATTGGCCAAACCGATAAAGCCGTTGCCTACTTCAGGAGCGTAGGCGATACCTACGCCACGCAGGGCTTCACGGTCAAAGCCATCGCCATGTACAAGAAGCTGACCAAGCTGAAGCCCAGCATTGAGTCGGTGCTCAAGCTGGCCGAACTTTACGGCCAGCAAGGCTTGCAAAACGACGCTCGGGCGCAATACCTGATGGTGGCCGAGCAGTACCTGCATTCCGGGCACCTGGAGCAGGCGGCCCATGCTTTCCAGAAAATCCTGGACATAGACCCGGAAAACACCAGCCTGCAAGTGCGCCTGGCGGATGTGTACGTGCGGTTGCAACGCCGGGATGAGGCGCGCAAAATCCTGTTGCGCACAGCAGAGGGCCTGCAGGCGCGCGGCAGCAAGGCGGAAGCGGAAGAAGTTCTGGCCCGCGTGCTGCAACTGGATCCGGCCGACAAGCAAGCCCTGCTCATTCGCGGAACCATGGCTTTGCAGGCGGGCGATGTAGAGGCCGCCATTCAAACCCTCGAGCATGTTCCCGACCTCGAGCATCATGCCGATGGCCTGCGCGCCCTGGCCAACGCCTACCTGCAGGCCGGGAGGACAGCGGAATCTGGCGCCCTCGCCAAAAAACTATTCGCTCTCACCCAGGATGCCGGTCCGCTCTCCAATTACGCCGACGCCCTGATGAAGGCCGGCGAATACGAGGAAGCGCTGCGGATTTATCACCAGTATGCCGAGAAGCTGCTGACCCCGGAGTCCGGCCACGTGCTCGACAACTTGCACGCCTGCCTGGATCACATCCGGGACAATGTCGCCGCCCTGGAATTGCTGCGCCAGCTTTACGAGCGCGCGGACGACAAGCCTCGGCTGGCGGAAGTGGCGGAAATCTTGGCCGGCCTGGCGGAGCAGTCGGGCGACATGGGGCGCGCCCGCGACCTCTATTTGCAACTGGCTGCCCTTGACCCCAACAACCCTGCTTACACTCAAAAATGCAACCGGCTGGTGCAGCAGGCGGGCCCCGACACCGGGCACGGTGAAACCGCCACGCCGCTCTCGGTGGAAGACCTGAACATCAATGCTCCTGAGGTTGACCAGGGCTACAACGCGGAGACGGCGGCCGAGGTGCAAAGGCTCATTACCGAGACCGACCTGTTCGTCTCCTACAATCTGGCCCCCAAAGCGGTGGAACCACTGGAAGCGGCTCTGGCCAAAGTGCCCAATGACTTGCGCATCAACCAGCGTCTGGCGGCGCTCTACGTGCGTGCCGGACGCCTGGCTGAGGCGGCAGAGTGCTGCCGCAAGATCCATGACGTTTATCTCAAGGCTGGCTTCCACGATTCCGCTTTGCAATACCAGGAAGCAGCTAAGAAGTACGCGGAACGGGCGGGAGAATCTGCCGCACCAGCGGCGCCGGTGGCGGCGCCAGCAGTCGAACACGCAGGCGGGCAGCAGGAAATGGATATCTCCAGCGAGTGGGAAAGCTCGCTATCGGCGCCAGTTGCCGAATCCGTGGCCAAGTCCGCAGGCGAGGGAGAGCGGGCGGAAGCCATCGCCAGCCTGGTGGAGGAAGTGAAGTTTTACCTGCAGCATGAGCTCTGGGAAGAGGCCGAAGCCGCCATCGCGAAGTGCGAAGCGCGGTATCCGGATGTGCCCGAGCTGCGCGGTTTTCGTGAGCAGCTTAAGACCCGGGCGCAAAAGACGAAAGCCAAGCCCAAAGCGGCGCCGGCGGTGGCTGCCGCGGCTGCGGCAGCCCCCGGCAATGGCATTCTGGGCGACATGGTTTCCGACCTGGAGTCGGCGCTGGGCGACAGTTTTGCAGCGCCACCGCAGGCTCCGGCCAGCGCGCCGCAGCCGGCCCGTATGGCCGCTGCCGCGGCCGCAGGCGCTTCCGCTCCCGTAAGCGCGCCCGTGCGGGCAATGGTCACCGCCGCCGCTTCGCCGGTATCCAGCGCCGCTTCCGCCCAGGCGGATTCGGAACTGGAAGAGATTTTTACCGAATTCAAAGAGGGCCTGGAAGAGAATGGCGCCCCCAGCCAGGCCGAGGATCCCGAGACCCACTACAACCTGGGCGTGGCCTTCAAGGAGATGGGTCTGCTCGACGAATCCATTGGCGAACTGCAGAAGGTTTGCCAGGCGGTGGAACGCGGCCAGCCCTTCCCCCACGTGATGCAGGCCTTTACCTGGCTGGCTCAGGCCTTTCTGGAAAAGGGAGTCCCGCAGGCCGCTATCCGCTGGTATGAAAAGGCTTTGAAACTGCCCACTATTGACGAAGAAGCACGCGTTGCCCTGCACTATGAACTGGCCGCCGCTTTTGAGGCTTGCGAGAACAAACAGGCGGCTCTAAGCCATTTCCTCGAGGTCTACGGCGCCAATATTGATTATCGCGACGTGGCCGAGCGCATCAAAGCCTTAAAGTCGTAAAATCAATGGATAATCGAAGGCGTGCCGGGACGCGGGTGGGCTTTTTCGCGCCGCATGCCACCTGAGGAGACAGCGGCGTGGATTTGCATCCGGATGTGGCTGGGCAGAGCTGGGGACGCCTGGCCAATGAGGCCGGCAAGCCGGGACGCGAGTCGTCCCGCGGCCCGGTGGCTCCGGAACAGGAGCCGCCATCGCCCGAGCATCAGCGCCTCACCAGCGGCCAGCTTTGGGCCCGCCGCCTGGGGTTGCTGGTCTTTGTTCTCATCTGCCTGGAGCTGGGTATCGCCCTGCTCGTTCTCCCCTGGACGCACCTCTGGACGGAGAACAACCTGCTGCTGAATTACCCCACGATTCGTATCTGGGCCGCGAATGCGTTTGTGCGCGGCGCTTTTAGCGGCCTGGGCCTGATTGACATCTGGCTGGGCATCTGGGAAGTGGTAAGTTATCGCGAAACCAAGGTCAATTGAGTTAACCGCTCTTGCATCCCAATTTACGGCGATTTCTGTATTCATGTTGACTGAGTCAGCCAGGCCGCGGCCTTCCTTGCCGCTCGCCTGCACCGTGGGGGAATGGATTTGAGAAATAAGTCAGACCGTCACAAGGATTCCGGCAGTGAAGATTTCCTGGCTAGCGAACCCACCCTTTATCCGGCTCCTTTGGCCTACGAAAACAAGCGCTTCCTGAACAGCCCGGACGGGCGCGTCCTGCGCATTCTTTCCGAGTACTCGGAACCGCTGGCCCGCTTCCGGCGAGAACAGATTCAGGACACAGTAGTGTTTTTTGGTTCCGCCCGCTTCCACAGCCTTTCGGAGGCCAAGCATTCACTGACTGTGCTGGAAAAGCCGGGCTCGCGGCAAGCAGCCCCGCCGGAAGAGCAGATGAAGTTGAAGCGGGCGCATGCCGCCGTGGACATGGCGCGCTATTACGAAGACGCGCGCCGGCTGGCCTACCTGCTGACGCAATGGTCGCTGCAGATTCCCGCCAAGCGCCAGCGCTTTGTGGTCACCACCGGCGGCGGGCCGGGCATCATGGAAGCCGCCAACCAGGGCGCGCGCGAGGCCGGCGGCAAAACCATCGGCCTTAACATCCACCTGCCCTACGAGCAGATGCCCAACCGCTTCATCAGCCCGGAACTCAACTTCGAGTTCCACTACTTCTTCATGCGCAAGTACTGGTTCGCCTACCTGGCCAAGGCCCTGGTCATTTTCCCCGGCGGCTTTGGCACGCTCGACGAACTGTTCGAGATTCTGACCCTGGCGCAGACGGAGAAGCTGGCGAAGAAAATCCTGGTTGTCATCTACGGCAGCGATTACTGGCGGCGTGTGATCAATTTCGACGCCATGGTGGATGCCGGCACCGTCTCGCCCGAGGATGTTGACCTGTTCCGCATCGTCAATTCGCCCGATGAAGGCTTTGAGTTTTTGCGCGACGGGCTCACCAAATATCACCTGGGATCGCCCCCGCGGGAAGGCGCGCCAGAGATTGCCAAGACCCGGCCATAAGAACCGACCGGCCGGAGTGCAGCAGCGCTTTAGCGTTGACCATCGCAAGGACCAAGTGGTTTTTGAGGTGGAGCAGCGCACCGCCGCATTACCCGCAGGAACTTAAAAGGTTTGGGGTGGAGCAGCGCTTTAGCGCTGCAGTGTCGCACCCTATCATTCTGTCATCCCGAGCGAGCGCGACCCGAGCGCAGCGAAGAGAGCGCGAGTCGAGGGACCTCTGCATTTTTCCAATCACCGCTTCAGTTCCTGGGCATTTCTGCAACAATCTGCAGCTCACGCCGCGGGCCGCCTCCGCTCCGCCTCCGCCTGGCGCAGCTCCACTTCCGTTTGCTCCTTGCTGATCTCTACCCGCTCTTTTTTCAGATCCAGCCGCAAGTGCCCGTAGAGGCTCATGTACTGGTTGGCGACCCAGACCAGGGCAAAGCCGCCGATGATGTACCCTCGCCAATCCTGGTAGAGCAGCTTGTAGCGCGTGATGCCGACAAAGAACGCGGCTACGTAGTGGCTGAAGCAATACTCGCAAGTGAACAGAAAGAAAAATTTGCGGCGCAGATAGCTGCGGGTTTCCTTGCTTTGCCGCTCACAATACTCACGCGGCTCGCGGAAAACCTCCTCCTGGGTGACCGTCCAGGCAATGCAGGCGACGGGAATTGCCAGTACGAATAGCCAGATCACCTGGGTGCCAAGCGCCATTAATTCTTCGATGCATCGCCGGAGCCGTATTTTGCCGGAGGGTAGATTGGGAGAGAATTCTTTGAATCACCGCTAATCCTACCCCTTGTCAGGCTGAGCGAGCCGGAGCCGCGCCGGCGGTGACGGTGAGCCGAAGCACCTCGCGCTTCTTTCAACCGCAAGGTCTTTCGACTCGGACGGGCATTATTGGCATCTTCTCGTTCGGCTGAATTCTGACGGCTGATTGCTGAGGGCTGCTTTTCTCACACGCAACTATTCGCCTTGTTCGACCACTCCAGCTGCACGGTGTAGTTGCCCAGCTTTTTAGTTTTCCAGGCGCAGATGTCGCCGATTTCACCATTGGCATCGTCGTACCAGCCCTGCCCGGGCACGGGATCGGTGATGGCCTCGCACAGTTCGTGGGAACTGGTGGTGGTAAGCGCGTCGAAAACGCTCACTCCGCCGGTGCAGCCCTGGCAGTTCGGGTAGGGCATCACAGCGTAGTAGGTGTCGCCGCCAAAGTCGTTGTGATAACCACAGAACGCCTGGCAGGAGGCGCTGCCGCCCTGCACCACTTTTACTCCCGGAGGGAAGAACAGAAAGTAGAGCACGTTGGGACCGGGCTGGGGCACCCCGGAGTTGCTGCCGATCTGCTGCTGCAGGAATTGCTGAATGGCGCTGTCCTGAACAGTCGAAGGAACGTCCGGATTGCTGACCGTAATCGTCCCCGTGCGCCTGCCGTGGCCGATAGCCTGCCCGGGAACGCTATACTCCGCCAACTGGTCCATGAGCGCGCTGGTCAAAACGAAATCGAAGAATTGGTTGATCTGCGAAATCTGTCCGCTCTGCGGCGAGTGCTGCCAGGCCGAGCCCCAGAAAATCACAAAAACCTCAGCAGCCTTAATTAACGGCCCGTTGCGATAAGTAAGTTGCGGGCCCGCGGCCGCCGGTGCCAGCGGCCTGCGCACCTCCTCCGGAACGTGCAGGGGCACGATTTTGACGGAGTCGCGGTGCTCTAGCTTTCGCGTGGGGGCAGATTTCCGGCTGGGCATGGTTCTCCTCGCGTGAATTTCTGGGGGATTTGCCTATCATACCCGCACCGCCGAGGAAGTATTAGCTGTGCAAAAAGAAAGGGCGGCCGCAGCCGCCCTGTTCCTTGGGACACCAGGATTTAGAGAACTTGAACGTTCTCAGCCTGCCAGCCCTTCTGGCCCTTTATCACGTTGAACTGAACCTGCTGGCCTTCCTGCAGGCTGCGGAATCCGCTGGACTGGATGGCCGAGAAGTGTACGAACACGTCTTCGCCGTTCTGCCGGCTGATGAATCCGTAACCCTTGGCATCGTTGAACCACTTAACCGTACCTTGTTCCATTGTGTTGCTTTCTCTCAAAATTGAATTTGCGCTGAATGCAGAAAGTACTAAAGGCAGGTAATGCTTCGGCAGGTTAGTGCTTCAGGCAGAACGCGCTTAGAACCTTTTCCGTTCAATCGCTACACATAGGATGCCCTGAAACGGGGAAGGATGCAAGCGTTATCAGCTAGTGTGAATGGTTTGAACAGTTTGGAAACAGCCCTGAAGCACCTTTTTGGCGGGCGTGTGGCCCTCGGCGTGTGGCCCACTCAAGCCTGGTTTTGGCATGAGTGGGACTTTGAAACTCAAATCAAATACAAAATTGTCTCCCGTGCGCGGACGCCTTTCCCCGCGTTCTCTCTCCGCAAACGCGCTCTCATGCTGAGTGAGCATGTAGAAAAAAGAGCGGCGCCGACCACGCGCCGCTCGTTGTTTAGGTTGGAGACGAGAGTTTAGTGATGCGAGCTGCCCGAACCGTGCCCGCCGCCTGAAGAAGAGGAGTGGCCACCGCCGCCACCGCCAGAGTGGCCACCACCGCCACCGCCCGAGTATCCGCCACGGCCGCCACCACCGCCGGAGTTACCACCGCGGCCTGCGCCACCGGAGTAGCCACCCCCACCGGAATATCCGCCACGTCCACCGCCAGAGTAAACGCCGGCGTTGCCTCCGCGGCTGCCTCCGTAGCTGCCACGATCGCTGTAGCCGCCGTATCCACCCCGGTCTGAGCCCGCGGCGCCATATTCCCGGTTCGGGGTTGCCTGCCGGCCGCCGCCGTAATAGCCGCCGGAGTTGTCACCGTAGCTGCGGGGACCGCTGCTGTAGCGGCCGCCGTCGCCGTAATTAGACGATGGACGGCGGGTCACGATGGGCTGGCGCAGGTCCAGCGGCTGACGGCCCGAACCGCCATTGTCGGAGAACCTCTGCCATCCCGAGCGGGGGTTAGCGTTCCCGCCCTGGCCCCGGCCCGAAGGCTGCGCGTCGCCGCGAGGCCCATTGTTCGGCTGCCCGCGGTACTGGTCCTGACCCGAAGACTGCGAGAAGGGACGGTACCCGCCTTGATTTCTGGCGGGCGCTTGGTCTCCTTTTGGAGTGCGCGTATTCACGCTGTCACGCTGACCGCGGGAGAACGGAAGGTCAGACCGCGAACTGGGCTGATTCTTAGAGAACGGCAGCGTGCGGTTGGCATTGCTCGCGCCCTGGTTGCGGCTGCTGTCCGAGAAAGGACGCCAGCCAGGCCGCGCCGCTTGCTGCCCGCCGCCGCGGTTCGTGTTGCCCTGGGCGGGGTTGTTGCGCACATTGCCGCTGTTCTGCATGCGCTGAGCATTGTTCTGCGCCGTACCGCCGCCGAAACGCTGCCAGCCCTCGCGGGAAGCCGTTGCCTGACCCTGACGAGTGTTCTGGCCAGGAGTCCCCGGATTGCGCCCGAATTGCTGCGCTCCGGAACTATTCACCTGCGCCCTGGCGGGCAGAGTGTTCATCTTCATCGCCTGGCCGGGTTGCTGGCGTCCCAGACCCAGCCGGTTGGCCTCGGAGTTGACGCGCGGAGCGGAGTTGCGCATGACGTTCTGCATCTGCCCAACTTCGCGGTTGAAGGACGCGGGCGTTGCTGCCGGACGTCCACTGCGGCTGAAGAAGCGCTGGTTGGAAGCAATCCGGTTGTTGGCCGCGCGAGCCGGAGTTCCCAGGCTATTGCGGTCAGGCACCACAGGCACGCGGCCGGTCATCATGCCGCCCTGGCGGAAGGTAGCGGGGTCAATACCCCCGGCGCGCCGCACCGGCATTCTGCCAAAGTCCCCTGATGGCATGTGTGACACCGCGTTCAGCAGCCGCGGGTTGTTGCCCACGCCGCGAAGGTTGGAATATGCGTTCGGCCCGCGATGCAGGGGGCCCACTCCGCCACGCACGTTGTAGATGTTGGTGATGTTCGTGATGTTCGTCACGTTCACCACGTTGACGCCGCGTCCGTACCAGGGGTGGAAGTAATCCCCGGGTCCGATCGGCAGCCAGCCGATGTTGCCAAATCCGAAACCAAAGCCGAAACCGCCATGGAAGCCGAATCCGAAGAAGGAGACGTAAGCCGGCGCCCATACCGGGTAATAGCTGGCGTACACTGGTCCCGGCCACCAGCACCAGGAGCCGCCATAGAGGAACCAGCGGCCGTAGTGATACGGCGCCCAGCCCCAGGGCTCATAGGACACCCAGGTCCAGCCATAGTACGGTTCCCAGACCCACTGGCCATCGCTATAAGGCGCCCAGCCCGGGCCGGCGGCTGGCACCCACACCCGACCATAATCCGGCACCTCGGACCAGTGTCCATAGTCGTCCAGGTCCTGCGAGCCGGTGTAATAACGGTTGGTGTAGCGCCAGCTTTCGGCACGGCTTATCCGACTGTCCCGGTCGCTGTTCCAGCGGTCCCAATCGTCCCTATCCGGCGCCGAGACAGTCTGATATTCAGGGTTGGTCGTGCCCTCGACCGTAATCAGCTGCCCACTTTGGACACGAGTGCTGCCCTGAGGTGTAGTGACCTCCGCCTCCCCTTGGCGGACGATCACTTGTGTTTCCGTGGAAGAATTCACCTGGATGCGATACACGCCCGGACGCAGCGGACGAATCGCGACGTTGGGCGTGTCAATTTCGATGTTGGCGTCGCTGCCGCGAAGCTGGCTGAAGTCCGCCAGGCCCAGGCCCACCTGCACCTGCATGCGGTCGCGGGTAAGATCGGTCACCTTTGCGTTGGCGTTATCCGCCAGGCGCAGGACGTCGGCGTAATCGAGCTGAATTTCGGCCCGCGAATCAGGGCCCGTCGCGAGTTTGTCCCCCGCCACTACCGGCGTGTTCAGTTTTGCGTCAACCCAGTCGCCGGAGTCGCCGCGCTGCATAGTGACGTCGCCATTAATCAGGCTTATGCGCCCCACTCCGGGCTGTACCTGCGCCCCGGCGTAGGCTGTGGCTGCCATCACCACCAGCACTGCCGCGAGACTTGTCAGATAGCTTTTCATGGCCCACCTCCCACCAACTCGGCCAGAAGACTTCATACCCGCCCTTGCTAATGCAGGGCAGGGGCCAAAGTGGCGGATTCCGCCTAAGCTACTTATTTTTAGTTACTTACGCTAGATTGGGGCTATTGCAGGTGGGCACTGCCGCTGGTGCTTTTCGTGCGCCGGTGGTGGTTTTCAGCCAGCCTGAGGGCGGGCCACAGGGGCTAAAGCGCGGATTCCTATTTGCAACAATATGAGGCACCAAGATGGGAGCAATCTCTGGACTCGAAGAGGACACTCCGTAGCTTAGAAGAGAACGCCCCCCCTGGCTTTGAAGAAAACGTCTCCTTGCCGTGGAAGCGCAGGGCTTCAGCCCTGCGAAATAGAGGCAAACTCTAATTTGGGCTTCAGCCCCTGTGCCTACTTCTTCTCCGCGTCCTCTGCGTTTTTGCTTTCGGGGTCAGGAACCCCCATCTGCGACAGGCGATAGCGCAGGGCATTGCGCGAGAGTCCCAGGGCGCGTGCCGCCTGGCTCTTGTTGCCGTTGGCTTGGCGCAGGGCTTCGCGAATAATCTCCTGCTCCCACTGCTCCAACGTCATGCCGGGAGGCAGAACGGGCGCGTTGTTGTTCGAAGCGTGCGGCCGGTCGAGGTGAATGTCATCCACATCCAGGGTCTCACCGCGGGCCAGCGTGACCGCCCGCTGCATCACATTTTCCAGTTCGCGAACGTTGCCCGGCCAGTGGAATTCCACCAGCATCTTCATCGCCGCGGCGCTGATGCTTGTGACGGGCTGCGCCGCCTCGCGCCCATACTTTTCCAGAAAGAATTGGGCCAGCTCGGGAATATCTTCCTTGTGCTCGCGCAGCGGCGGGATATCAATGGCCACCACGTTCAGGCGGTAGTAGAGGTCTTCGCGGAAGCTGCCGTCCTCGAGCGCGGCGCGCAAATCACGGTTGGTAGCGGCAATGAGGCGCACATCCACCTTCAGGGTTTTGGTTCCGCCCAGGCGCTCAAACTCGCGCTCCTGCAGCACGCGCAAGAGCTTCACCTGCGTGGCTGCGGGCACGTCGCCAATTTCGTCGAGGAAGAGCGTGCCCTTGTCGGCTAGTTCGAATTTTCCCGGCTTGCTGCTGGTGGCCCCGGAGAAGGCGCCTTTCTCGTAGCCGAAGAGTTCGCTCTCCAGCAGGTTTTCCGGGATGGCGGTGCTGTTGATTTTTACGAACGGCCCGGACTTGCGGTTGGAGTGCTCATGGATGGCGCGGGCCACCAGGTCCTTGCCCACGCCGCTTTCGCCGCCCAGCAGCACGGTGGCGTTGGTGGGCGCCACCCGCTCCACCATGGCCAGCACCGCCTGCATCTTGTCGCTTTTGGCGATGATGTTCTTATATTGATAGCGCTGGCCCAGAGCCTCGCGCAGCGAGCGGTTTTCCTCGCGCAGGTTGTGGGCGTCCAGTTCCTTGCGCACCACCAGCGTCATCTCCTCCAGCGAAAACGGCTTGAGCACGTAGTCGCTGGCGCCCATCTTCATCGCCTCCACCGCCGATTCCACCGAGCCGTAGGCGGTCATCATCACCACCGGCAGGGCGGCGTTCACCCGCTTAATCGCCTGCAGGAATTCCAGGCCGTTCATGCCGGGAAGGCGGAAGTCGGTGACCACCAGGTCAACTTTTTCCTGGACCAGCAACTTGAGCCCGGCTTCGGCGTCGGCGGCGGCATGGGTGGTGAATCCCTGCTCGCCCAGGTTCAACTCCAGCAAGCGCCGCATCTTGGCTTCATCTTCGACAATCAGAATCGAGGGCATATTGTTCAGTTCGGCTTCGCCGGAAGGAAGACGTGAAAGCGGGCTCCTTCCCCCGGCTGGCTCTTCAGCCGGATGGCGCCGCGATGGTCATCCACAATCTTGGCCACAATGGAAAGCCCCAGGCCGACGCCGTTCTCCTTCGAGGTGAAGAAGGGGTTGAAAATCTGCTCGCGAAGTTCGGCCGGCACCCCCGGCCCGGAATCCTGAACTTCCACCTCCACGCCGGGGACATCCTCCGCCGATGACGGCGCAATGGAAACGCTCAGCTTGCCACCAGCGCTGTTCATGGCCTCATAGGCATTGCAGATCAGATTGACGAACACCTGCTCACATAATTGTTCGTCCGCTTGTATCTGGGGCAGGTCGTCGGCGTAACGGCGTTCCACGGCAATTTTCGCCTCAGGGAACTGCGCCTGCACCGCTTCGAGCGCGCGGTCCACCAGCGCTGTTGGGCTCACCGGCTGCAGCTGCAGCCGCGAGGGACGGGCAAAATCCAGGAAGCGTGCCACCAGCGCGTTAAGCCGGTTGACCTCGGAGGAAATGTACCCCGCCAGTTCCTGGGCCAGCGGCGTGTTGCCCTGCAGCTTCTGGTTCAGCATCTCAGCTGAGCCTTTGATGACGCCCAGAGGATTGCGAATCTCATGCGCGAGGCCAGCAGAAAGCTGCCCCAGCGCGGCCAGGCGTTCGGAGCGGCGCGCCTCCTCCTGGGCCAACTTGAGTTGCCGGTTGGATTCCGCCAGGGTCTCCGAAAGCGCCTGCGACTCTTTCAGGCGCCGCCGGTTTTCCATCACAAACTGGTTTACCAGGAGGGCGGCAAAAAAGAAGAACAAAATGCGGATGCCCAATTCCACTTCCCCGGACGGGGTGAGCTCATACTCCTGCAAGACCGGTAGCAAATAGGAGCAGTAGGCCGCCGAAGCCAGCGCCGTCCACAGCAGCGTACCCAACGGCCCGAAGTAGATGGCGGCGGTAATGACCGGGAGGTAGTAGATGGGGTAGTAGCTGCTGTTGATGCTGACACCGCCGCCGGTGTGCCCCAGCAGCAGGCTGGCCAGGGCAATTTTCAGCAGCACGCTGTAGGCGGGCCCGCGGCGCGGAAACATGGCAATCAGCCGCCGCTCGAAGATTTGCACCAGGGCGATGGCTGCCAGCGTGAGCTGCTTATGAATCTCGCGCACCGGCGAGAGCAGGGCCAGGCCGCCCAGAAAGACGAGCCACAGGGCATCAATCCCCCGAAATTTCGAAATTTGCCCCTTGAGCATGGGTCGTGTCTGCTCTCAATGTAACCCCTGGCAGGCCGGTTCGACTCGTAACTAGCAGGTCGACTCGCTTGGCGCGGAGCTGAATATGAAAATGAACACCTATGTGGATTTCCATGGCAACTGCGCCGAAGCTTTCAGTCCATTACGAGGAGCATCTCGGCGCACAAATTCGCATGACGCTGCTCAGGAACCTTGACAGTTGAGAGAGTGGTGATTGTAAAGAGTGCTAA
>DATJFA010000650.1:0-3233 GCA_035496015.1 Terriglobales bacterium
TGAAAATTGCAGCGAACTGGTAGAGCAGTACAAGCTTAAGCAGCCGGACAAGCCGGCCATTCTTCTCGCTCCCTCACCTTACACCTCCTGCGATGGCGCGGACCATACCATTTCCAGTCACAATCCCGAGGAACTGGTGGGATTGTTGCGCCGCTTGTTCGGCGACCCCCGCATTATTGACGGTAAATAAGCCCGCCTGCTGGACAATTCCCTGTTCCGGCTGATACAAAAATCTTGGCGATGGAGTTCGCCATCAACCGCCCGGCTCATCCGCCCGGCTGATAACTCCTACCAGATCAAGCGAGGAGAACTCCATCGTGCAAGCCTTCCTTTGGATATCCCTGGGCGCCGTGGCCGGCGCCAATCTTCGGTACTGGCTCAGCAGCCTGCTGGCGCGCGTAACCGCGGAATTCCCTTTGGGCACGCTGGCCATCAACGTGACCGGCAGCTTCCTGCTGGGATTTTTCATGGCGTGGACCACCGAGCGGGTGCTGGCCGATCCGCGCTGGCGCCTGCTGGTCGCGGTGGGCTTCTGCGGCGGCTACACCACCTTTTCCAGCTACGCTTTTGAAACCGTGGCCTACTTCGAGCAGGGCCAGTGGGCGCTGTTCGGGGCCAATATATTGGGCAACAATCTGCTTTCTATGGCGGCGGTGCTGGGCGGCATCGCGCTGGCGCGGGTACTGTAAAATGCCAACGCGCATGGCGGTGCAAGTTACCATCTACCTGAACGAAGCCGACCAGTGGCACCACCGGCCGCTGCACATGGAAATCCTCAACTACCTGCGCCAGGAAAATGTGGCCGGCGCAACCGCGCTGCACGCCGTCGCCGGGTTTACCGGACGGCAGAAGCTGCAAACCACCCACCTGGTGGACGCAGGCGGCAAGCTGCCGGTGGTGATTACCTTCATTGACACCGATGAGCACGTAAACCGCGTGCTGCCCCGGTTGCGCGAGATGGCGGCGCACCGGCTGATGGTGCGCGAGAATGTGGTGATCGAGCAGGGCAGTTTGGACTGACTCCGCGATGAGCAACCCTTCTCTCGACATTCTGGCCATTGCAGCGCATCGCGACGACGTGGAGCAGACCTGCGGCGGCACCCTGCTCAAGATGGCACAACGCGGACGGCGCACCGGCATTCTGGACTTGACCCAGGGCGAGATGGGCACGCGGGGCAGCGCCGAGGAACGCGCAGCAGAGGCGGCTGAGGCAGCGCGCATCCTGCAGGTCTCCTGGCGGCAGGCGCTCGATATTCCCGACGGCCGGGTGGAGAACACCTGGGCAAACCGGCTCAAGGTGGCACGCGTTATCCGCGAGCAGCGGCCCCGGGTGGTTATTCTTCCCTATTGGCAAGGCCGGCATCCAGACCACTACACCGCCTCGGTGCTGGGGTACGAGGCGTGTTTTCTGGCGGGCTTGTCAAAGCTGGGGAATGCAGGAGTCAGGAGTCCGGAGTCAGGAGTCAGCGGAAAGCCCGGACGCGGGAGGCGGGAGTCGGGAGCCAGCAGATTGGGTGCGAAGGGTACAGACTTGCCCGCCCGACGAGCATCGCGCTCGCAATCTGAGTTTTCCAGGATGCCGTCAGAACCGAGTGTGGAAGCCCACGGCTTCAGCGGTGGCAAATTCGAGGCTGATGAGGAAGCAGCTTTGGCCGCTGTGGGCGCGCTGGCGCCGCATCGGCCCTTCAAGATCATCTACGCCACGCTCTACTACGACATTCGCCCCACCTTCGTGGTAGACATAACAGAGCAATTCGAGGCGCGGCTGCAGTCCATCTATGCCTACAAATCGCAGTTCACCGACCAGGCGGCCGGAGCCGGCGACTTCCCCGCCCACGCGGAAATTCGGGAGCGCGTGGCTACCATGGCCGGCTTCTATGGCCTGCTGGCGGGCGTGAAATACGCCGAGCCATTCTTGCAAAAGGAAGTAGGTTTAGTGGAGGACTTAGTGGAGATTCCCGTCAAATCCATCTGAACACTCGCTCACCGTTCCGCCCGCTCTAACCCCTTGCGCAGCACCGCCGCGGCGGAATCCGCAATGGGGAACGAGTCCAGTTCACCGGCGCCAATCCAGCGCGCCTCTTCGGCATCGCCGCCGGCGCGCAACTCGCCGCCGGTAGGCCGGCAAAGATAATCAATCAGCACATAGTGGAACTGGATGCGCCCCTCGCCGTCGCGCACAATGCGGTCCAGCATCTCCAGCACCTCTCCCGCTTCGACTACCAGGCCGGTTTCCTCCAGGGCCTCGCGGGCGGCGCCGGCGCGCAGCGTTTCGCCGATTTCCAGCACGCCGCCGGGAATGGACCACTCCCCTTTCAGCGGTTCATGCCCGCGGCGCACCACCACGACGCGGCCGCCGTCAACAATCACCGCGCCGACTCCAATCAGCGGCCGCTCAGGGTAGTCACGTTTCATGCTGCTCTACGAAAAAAAGCTCCTGGGCGCCACGTCCACAATCTTCCATCCCCGGGGCCCCCGTTCAAACTCGAAGCGTAATTGCGCGCTGCGCCGGAAAGGCGGCGAGCCCTCTTCCAGCGGTTCGCCTTCCAGTTCAAAATCAACTATCACTACACCATGCTCCCCTTGCGGCCAGGATTGCCGCAGCCGGTAAGCCGCCCGAAAGCTCTCGTATTTGGCGAACAAAGCGGCAATGTTCTCGCGAAATTGCGCATAGTCTTGCATGCGCGCCCCGTTGAAAGCGGAGAGCACCTGTCCCCGGTTATTGGTAATGAAGCCTTGTGTCACCCGCTGCAGCAGGCGGGCAGCCACCGCGTCGCTGAAGTCTTCCTGCGGCGCAGGCTTGCCGCCGGCCAGCGCAGGAAACGCCGCTGCCACAGCCAGCGCCACCACCAGCATCACGCTCCACCGAGACATGCCTGCGATTGTAATCAAAACTCCGCCCAGAGTTCACTGGGCGGAGCTTTCACCGAGAAATCTTCTGATCGGGTGTTTTCTCCCCCCAGGCGGCGTTATAATTCGCGCGTTGCCAGATTCATCACTCTGGATGTAACCAACTCTTCCCCGCCGTTCGGGCGGATCGTAGGCCTCTTCCTCGGCGGGCCGGACTTAACCACATTCAACATCTCGAAAGGAGAACACTATGTTTACGAGAATCGTAGAATGCACGGTGAAACCGGAGAAAAGGGACGAACTGCAGCAGCGGCTGCGCAACGAAATCCTGCCTCTTCTGCAAAAGCAGCCGGGGTTCGTGGACGCGGTAGGTCTGGTCTCGG
>DATJFA010000651.1:0-9150 GCA_035496015.1 Terriglobales bacterium
CGCTTCCTGCTCCAACGGCAATAGCAAAGTTGAGGTCAGCCAAACCCGCTATTTCCGCAATCGCGAACTGCTCAATGCGGGCAGCAAGGAATTGTGGCAGATCCCCGTCTGCCTGAAAGCAGGCAACCGGGAAAAATGCGAATTGCTGACCAGCAAGACGCAGAGCATGGAACTAACGGGCTGCGCGCCGGTCTACGCCAATGCCGGCGCTCGCGGCTATTACCATTCCGGCTACGATGCCGCCAACCTGCACCACCTGGCAGTCGGCGCCCAGCAGGACCTCTCGCCGGCGGAACGGGTTCAGCTTATAGATGACGCCTGGGCCGAGGTGCGGGTGGACCGCATCCGCGTGGGCGATTTTCTCGCGCTCGCCGAATCACTCAAGAATGACCCCACTCGCGCCGTAACCGACGAACTCGTCCAGGAACTGCAGTATGTTGACCAGCATCTGACCACCGGCGCCGACCGCCAGCAATACGAAGCCTGGGTGCGGCAGACATTCAGTCCCGTGGGCGAGCAACTGGGCTGGACGCCGCAGCCCAATGACAGCGAAGAGCAGCGCGCCCGTCGCGCTGACTTGCTGACCCTGGTGGGCGAAGTAGGCCACGATCCGAAGCTGGCCGAGTTCTCCCGCCAGCTCACGGAAAAGGCGCTGCAGGGCGAGGCGGTGGACCCAACGCTTCTCTATCCCGCTTTGAATATCGCTACCCGCAACGGCGATGCCGCCCTTTACGACGCCATCCAGAAGCGCGCGCAATCCTCCGGGTCGCCCGAAGAAGCCTTTCGCTTTCTGCGCGCGCTGGGTAACTTCCAGAAACCGGCTCTGGTCGAGCGCAGCCTGGAGTATGCCGTCTCCTCCCAGGTGCGCTCGCAGGACGCGCCCTTCCTTATCGGGCGGCTCATGGGCAATCCCGATACCCAGGACCAGGCCTGGGACTGGATACGCCAGCACTGGAGCCAGGTGGAAGCCAAGCTGACCAACTTTTCTACTGGTGCGGTGGTGGATGGCGCGGGCAGCTTCTGTGACGCGGGGCACAAGCAGCAGGTGCAGGACTTTTTCAGCCAGCACCCCATCCCTTCGGCGCAACGCACCCTGCAGCAGTCGCTGGAATTCATCGCCAACTGCGTGGACCTGAAACAGCAGCAGGAGCCCAATCTCGCTACCTGGCTGCAGCAGCAGGGCGGCGGGCGAGAAGCGCAGTAAAGTGGGCATGGCCATAGCGAGAGAAGCGCAGGGGTCTGCGCTATACTCGGCAACACAAATTGCGGCGCGGTTTATCCCCTTGCCCGCTCGTTGCGGAGGAAGCCCGGTGCGATTCAAAGTTCGGTCTGCGTGTTGCTTTCTGGTGGCCGCCCTGGTTTCAGGGGCAACTCTCACCGCATTTCCCCAAAGCTCAAGCATTTCCGGCAATCAGATTGGCCAGGTTGTGCGGGAGGCGGTGAGTCAAAACAAAATTCCGGGCATTGTAGCCATGGTGGCAACGCCAGGCAGAGTCACATATCGGGGCGCATATGGAAAGCGAGACACGACCAAGAACCTTCCCATGACCCTGGATTCGATTTTCCGCATCGCGTCCATGACCAAGCCGGTCACCTCGGTGGCGGTGATGCAATTGGTGGAGAGCGGTCGCGTGAAGCTGGATGAGCCCGCCGCCACCTATCTTCCCGAGCTTGCTCACGTCCAGGTGCTTGAGGGGTTCGACGCCGGCACAGGAAAAGCGCGACTCCGGGCTCCCCGAACGCCTCCCACGGTGCGGCAACTGCTTACACATACCTCGGGATTCGTCTACGAGGTTTTCGATCCGGATATGCAGCGCTATGTGGCCAGCGGGGCAGTTCCTTCCATGTCGCGGGGGGATGATGGCTATCTGAATGCCCCGCTGATGTTTGACCCCGGAACGCGCTGGGAATATGGCATCAGCACAGATTGGCTGGGCAAGCTGGTGGAGAAAGTGAGCGGCCAGACCCTGGCTGCCTACTTTCGCCGGCACATTTTCAAACCGCTGGGCATGAACGATACGTTCTTCAATGTTCCGCCCAAGAAGCAGGCGCGCGTGGTCGGGCTTGAGCAACGACAACCGGATGGCAGCTTGAAGGAGCCCCCGCCGCAGCCCTTCAAACCCGTGCAGTTCTTCAGTGGCGGCGGAGGACTCTACTCCACTGCGGCCGATTATATGAAGTTCGAGCGCATGTTGTTGAACGGCGGAAAAGCCGGCCATGCGCGCATCCTTCGGCCCGAGACCATTCAGGAGATGGGCCGCAACCAGATTGGCGACCTGAACCTGGTGCAACTGAGAAGCATGATGCCTCAGTTCGCCAAAGATCCCATTCGCATTCCCGGCGCGCTGGACAAGTTTGGCCTGGGATTTGGTATCAACAGCCAGCCGGTCAACGGCGGCCGCTCCGCCGGTTCGCTGGCCTGGGCGGGCATCTTCAACACCTACTTCTGGATTGATCCCGCGCGTAGAACTTGCGCCGTGCTCCTGATGCAGATGCTTCCCTTCAGCGACGATGCCTCCTACTCCGTGGCCGAGCAATTTGAGCGCGCGGTTTACGCAGGTTCCGCGAAGACAGCCGGTGCCGTTGCCGGCGGCCACTGACCGGCCTTGCTGCCCGGTGCTTCCCAGCGGTCGGCGGCGGTGCTGGGGAAAATATCTGTAAGCCAATTGACTTTCCGCCCAGCCTTTGTCACCATGCGCACCCATCCGCAAAAAAGGAGGCGTTATGCCACATTACCTGCACCAAGTTGCCTATTCACGGGAAGGTTGGGAAGCCTTGGTAAAACAGCCGCAGGATCGGATCGAGGCGGTCCGGCCAGCCATCGAGCGGCTGGGAGGCAAGATCAAGAGCGCGTGGTTTGCCTTCGGGGATTACGACGTGGTGGTGATCAGCGAAATGCCGGATAACATCAGCGCCGCCGCCATCGCCATGGCCTTCGCCGGCGGCGGAGCCTGCAAGGCAGTACAAACCACGCCTCTTCTCTCGACCGAGGAGGCGGTGGAAGCGATGAAGAAAGCCAGCCAAACAGGTTATCGGCCGGCGGCCACCGCGGCCCGCGCGGCGTAAGCTGCAGCAGCAAATCAGGCACGATACAAGGCGACCTTAGGGTCGCCTTTTTTTAAACTCAAAATCGTTAGTGACAAAGCCTCAACTCCCTGGAACTGGCACGAGCTGTTGTCTCCTACGGGAGTTGCAAGTCGAGAGCATAGATTTCCTGCGTGCTGATATCACGAACGAGCAGGGGCGAGCCGTCAGGCGCCATGCCGCTCCAAGGGCCGAAGACATCATTGAACCTACGAATGTCTCGCAACCCTTTCAGTTTTTCTATGTGCCAATCAGCCACACGCAGTCGGTAAAATCCGGGGTCGGCTGTCAGCAGGGTATCAAAACCTAAATATCTGCTGTCTGGCGACCATGTCATGAAACCAATGGTTCCCAACTTGTCGGCAACACGGCGCCATTGTTGCGTCGCGACCTCAAAGATGAGCAATGTCTGATTGTCATCGGGCAGCGCGGCGATGTAGCGGCCGTCCGGGGACCAACGGGGACAACAGAGGCCGCGTGATCCAGGGAGTTCTGTCAGGTGCCGGGTTTTTAAGTCCAGCAACGTAATCTTTTCCGACTCTGGATGCCCTACGGCGGGTTCCTTGCCGAATGCCAGCGTGTTGCCGTCTTTGGACCAGGTCGCATCCACCTCCATTTGGCCCGACGAGAGCTGTTCGGTGGGGCCACCAGCCGCAGGGACCACATAGATTCTGGGGGTTTCTCCCGGTTTCCCGCCGGTGAACGCGATGCGGCTACCATCCGGAGACCAGTGCGGTTCGATGGTCTGCAAGGGAGGATAGGTAAGTTGCACTCGCTCGCTGCCATCGGCCTTGCTTCTCCAGAGAGTTCGATCCGTGTAAGTAACATACGTCACGGACTTTCCGTCGCGAGAATACTCCACCTCAGCGACTGGGTTCTCGGGAAGGAGAGGCACGAATCCACCGGACTTGATGTCGTAGCGCACAAGCTCGGCGCGCGGCTGCCAGCCTTGTACAAATAACTTCTTGCCGTCCCGCCCAGGAAGTGGACTGCCAAAATTCAAAGGCCCGGCGGTCAATTGCACGGGCTCTGGGGGCATCTTGCGCCAGAATGGGTGCTGGTCGGCCAGAGCCCAGATGCTGGTGATGCCATCGCGCGTGCTTTGGAACACGAAATATTGACCATCCGAGGTCCAATTTCCGCAACATTCAGAAGGTGGGTTGTTCCAATTGGGCAGGAGAGGATGCAAATTGCTCCCGTCGGAATTCGCTTCCCAGAGAGATAAGGCAAAGGTAGCCGGGTCGGAAACGTGGAAGCGAATCCGTGTTCCATCCGGTGACAACCTGATCTGACTAGGCAGACCGGCGGTCGTGAGCAACTTATGGGGATCGCTACCGTCATGTTCAGCGAGAAATATATCCGACCCTTTTGCGAACACGAGCTTGTAGTTCGGCAGCCAGGTACCGTCATGGGCTGTAATATCCAATCGGCGCGGCGCGCCAGCCGGGAGTGGCAGGATCCACAACGCATAATCAACCTGCCCGAAGTGGAAATCCGCGACCAGAAGTTCCGACCGATCCGGCGCTACGTCCAGCACGCTTGGATTTGGGAAGGGAGTTGCTATGGGGGCGGTTTGGCCGCCTGTCGTGGCCACCTGTGAGATGATATTGCGGTCCTGAGAGAACTCGCCGAAGTAGAGCCGATTCCCGTCGCTAAACAGAGCCGACTTACCCAGTCCGTCCGAGGTAATCTGAGTAGAGCCAAGGATCTTGGGGGGCGTAGCAGGACGCATCAAGAAGGCAATAGCGACTCCCGCCAGCAGTATCACAGCAACAAGGACGGGTAACAAGAGGCGGAATAGAGAGGTTACCCTGGCTGGCTCTCTGCTAGCCAAGGCAGTCGTGCCTGATTCCGTGTCACGCTTGAGACGCTTAAGATCAGCGCGTAGCTCACCCGCGCCCTGATAACGCAGCTCGCGATCCTTTTCTAGCGCTTTGCGGATGATCTCTTCCAGCTTGGGCGGCACCTCAGGATTCAAGCGCACAGCTGGAGTCGGGTCGCGATTCAGGATGGAATCAAACATGGAGCCCGACGTTTCACCGCGAAACGGCAGCGTGCCGGTGGACATTTCATAGAGCACGGCGCCGAAGGAGAAGAGGTCGGTGCGTCCATCCAACTCCTTTCCTCTGATCTGCTCCGGAGACATGTAGGCAACCGTGCCCAGAGCAACTCCGGGACTGGTGAGGTGCTGCTCAGGCATCTCCAAGGTAGCACCCGCAGTGGCGGCGATTGCCTCGGCCACGGATGGCGAGCGCAGCGATTTTGCCAAGCCGAAATCCAGAATTTTCGCCTGGCCGCGCGTCGTTATAAAAATGTTGGCTGGTTTGATGTCGCGGTGAATAATGCCTTTGCTGTGCGCGGCATCGAGCGCGTCGGCAATGTGAATAGCCAATTCCAGAGCGGTTTCGATGTCCAAGGCTCTGCCAGCTATTTTCTGCTTTAAGGTCTGCCCTTCCAGGTATTGCATGGCAATAAAGGGCTGACCTTCGTACTGGCCGAAATCATGGACAGTACAGATGTTGGGATGGTCGAGTGCCGAGGCAGCACGGGCCTCGCGCTGGAAACGTTCGAGGGCCTGGGGATCTTTGGCAAGCTCGTCCGGAAGAAACTTAAGCGCCACGTGGCGGCCCAGGTTCAGGTCTTCCGCTTCATACACCACCCCCATACCACCGCCGCCAATTTTGCGGAGAACTCGGTAGTGAGAAATGGTGTGGCCGAGCATGGTAAGCGGCACCTGCCCATCTGGAGCAGAATGCTAGGCTGGTAGCTTTAGGCAAGTCAACGTAAGAGATTGCTCGAAAAGCAGACGGTCCTCAAGAGGCCATGTGTTCGAGTTGGCGCCACTGATCGCAGATCCTGGGAAGCCCTTACCTTCGTCCTTCGCCGGCGGCGGCCAGGGTTCGTTCCGGCGCTTTTTCTGAGGCGGGCTGATGGCCGCGCTCCTGGGGTGGAGGCGCTGGTTCCGCCGCTGCTTCCCGGGCTTTGCGCACCAGCCAGGCGCCGGGACCGTGCAGGTATTTCGCCAGTCGCTCCGCCACCCTCTTCAGCAGAATGCGGTCCTGACCAGTGAGAGTCTTGCCCTTTTCGCTTTGTACCTCGATGGCCCCGTAAACATGCTGTCCCAGCGCGACTGGAATCACGGCATGCGTTTGTACCGCGCGCGTCCCGGTTTTTGCCCGCGATGGGCCAGGCTTTGAAATCTCACCGGCCACCAGGTAAATTCCGATCCACGAATAGTGGCGCCCGTCGCCCAGGATCTCGGCAACTTCGTCCAGCGGTGTGTTTTGCGGGCCGGCTTTGCGGGCCAGCGCCGTTTCTATCCTGGCTTCGAGCTGTTGCGCAGTGCGGTAGGTTTTCACGGCAATTTTCCTGGACAGGAATTGGAGGATCAGAGGAAGTCTAACTGCCGCTTCGCCGCCGGTCAATGTTCAGTCGGCGGGCACAGGCGAGGTGTGCGGCGCCAGTGGCTGGCGTTCCTGATTCTTGTCCTCGGCAACGAGCACGGGCTGGGGCTGCAGCCAGGCTTGAATTTGGGGCAGGACCGCCCGGGCTGCAACTTCACCGGCATGGATCAGATCGGCGGCGCGCTCAAAACTGTCATAACCGAAGCCGGCCACGTCCGGCTCCATCACCACGTCCGCCGCTCCCTTCCACAGCCCGCTCATCTGCTCCTGGGCGATGGAGAAGCACTGGGAAATTACTTCAAACACGTGCCGCGGACCACTGGCGTCGCACCAGTGCGAGCGCAGGTACACCCCGATGACCTTGTTGGCGCCCATGGCCCGCAGGGGGACGGTAGGCACAGTATGCGCCAGCATGCCATCCACCAGCAGGCGGCCCTCGATTTGCACGGGCAAGAACATTCCGGGATAAGCGCAGCTGGCGCGCACGGGCTCAATGAGCGGGCCGGAGCGGAAGACCACACCTTCGCCGCTGATGAAGTCAGTGGCCGTCACAGCCAGGGGGGTGCGCAGTTCCTCGAAGGTGCGTACTTTCAGGATGCGCTTAAGAAAACCCACCATGCGCTCATTGCTGGCAAAGCCGTAGCGGGAAATGGTCCAGCGGGCGAAATCGCGGAAGCGCACCAGGGCGGCCATCTCCGCCAGTTCCGCCGCCGACATGCCGCTGCAATAGGCGGCGCCGATCACCGCGCCCACGCTGGTGCCGGCCACGCAGGCTACCGGAATATTCTCCTCTTCCAGCGCTTTCAGCACGCCGATATGGGCCAGACCGCGGGCGAAGCCGCCGCCTAAGGCCAAACCAATTTGTGGAACGGGAATATGAGCGAAGGTAGAAGGCGGAGGAGAAACACGGACCAGTTCGCGCTTAAAGGCCTGCAACGAACGGCGCAATCCACTGAATTTTCCCAAGTTCGACCCCACATCCTGCAGAGCCCTGGGACCGGCTCACTTATACAACTTACTTAAGCAATTTCGATGCCAGTCACAGGAGATTAGCTGCATTTCCTGCATTCTCAGCTCTTATAAACCCCGCCCCTGGGCCTGGGTTTCGGTGACTAACCTCCGTGTTTCTGCTAACTTAGATTGAGTATGGCGCGTGAATTCTCAGCCGGCGGCGTGGTCCTGCATTTTCAGGCTTCAGGGTGGAACGTGGCTGTAATTGAGCCGCGAAGGGATCCCGAGGTTGACAAGAATTCTCCTTCCAAGCGTAACGTTACCCCCGTTTTGGCGCTGCCCAAGGGGCTGGTGGACCAAGGGGAAAAGGCCGAGCAAACCGCGATTCGCGAAGTGCGGGAGGAGACTGGAGTCGAGGCGACGCTGGTTACTAAATTGGCTGATATCAGGTACTTCTATGTGCGCAGTTGGGGCGACAAGCAGCGGGTGTTCAAAATTGTGAGCTTCTTCCTCCTGCTCTACCGCTCTGGGCAAATCGGCGAGATCAGCGAGGAGATGCGCATTGAAGTGGAACGCGCGCTGTGGATGCCCCTGGAAGAGGCCGCGGAGCGGCTCAGTTATAAAGGAGAACGCGAGATGGTAAAGAAGGCGCAGGAATACCTGCGGGCGCATCCGGAACTACAAGGAAGCAAGGCTGAACCGCGGCGGGCGCGCGAGCGCGCTTGAGCGTGGCATAATCGGCACGATCATTTAGAGGTAAGGCATGCGATGGCTCCTCAGCCTTGCGGCCGCAAGCAACCTGAGCGTGGCATTGGCGACCGTCGTGTTCCGTGGCTGGAATGCCGCCGGGGCGCACGCCGCAGCCCGCAACACGGCGCGATTCTCGTCCTTGTGGTTCATGGCGGCTTTTGCCGCACCTGGGTTGAGCCGCCTGGTTCGAGGCTTGCCGGCGGGAGCGCGGCTGGTGCAGGCGTTCGTAGCGGCGCACCTGGTGCACTTTGCGGTGGTAGGGGCGCTGATCGCGAGTTTTGAAACCACGCACCTGGTGCAGAAACCGCTGACCTCCGCGACGATCCTGGTGTTCGGATTCTCGCTGGTAGTGGGAGCAGGACTCACGGCCACGCCGCGCGGTTCGCGGTTATACAGCGCCTTGCATACGTTCACAATGTATGTGCTCTTCCTGATATTTTTTCTGGCCTTCGCGCAGAATGCCGTGAGGCCGCTGCGGTTGATGGCGGTTCCTCTGGCGCTGGCGCTCCTGCTTCGCCTGACCAGTGGCTGGACGTTTTACGCCGCCCGGGTCAAGAGTCCAAACTAATCTTTCAATAATTGTTGCGACCCGCTTCGTCACTCACAAATCTACTGTTGCCAGGAGAAATCTGTGAGCAGAATTCTGAAAATTGCGGTGGTGGTTTGCCTGGGAACATCGGCCGCCATGGCGCAACTAGGCGGCGGCAACATTTTCTTCGGCTACTCCTACGACCATGCTTCGGCAGCCGCTCCGGCGCTCCTTCCTGATATGGGCGGAGTTGTGGTCTCCGGCAGCACGGGACTGAACGGCTGGAACGGGTCAGTGGAAATGAAGTTCTTGCCGCTGATCGGAATTGTGGGCGACTTCAGCGGCCACTACGGTTCGCAGACGGTAACCGATGTGTGTGGGTTTATAGGTGGTTGCGTGAACGTCCGGGAAAACATGGACAGCACCGTGTAC
>DATJFA010000652.1:0-2635 GCA_035496015.1 Terriglobales bacterium
GCCGGAAGCGCTGGCGCTGCGGGGCAAGATCGCCATCGCCAACAGCAAGCGGGTTTACCGGCGGTTCAAGGAAATCTTTCTGGGCACGCCTTTCAGCGAATTTCAGCAGCGGGGCGCACGCCTGCAGCGGCCGCTCTGGGCCAGCACCAGTACCAAAAATCCCGCCTACCGCGATGTTATGTATGTGGAGGAGTTGATTGGGCCGCACACCATCAACACCCTGCCGCCGGCCACCATCGACGCCTTCCGCGACCACGGCAAAGTTGCGCCGACCCTGGAAGCCGGCGAGGAGGAGGCAGAAGCCGCCTTGGCCCGCCTTGCGGAGGTGGGAGTTGATTTGAACCAGATCACCGAAAAGCTGTCCGTGGATGGGGTGGAAGCTTTCGATAAATCCATGGCGCAACTGTTGGACAGCCTGCGCGAAAAACGAACCAAGCTGGTTTCGGCACCGGTGGATCGCCAGCAGTTCAGCCTGGGGGCGGCGCAATCGGCTGTGGATACACGCCTGGCGCAGTGGCAGAAAGACGACTTCAATCGCCGGCTCTGGGCCAAGGACTACACGCTGTGGTCGCCCAAGCCGGTTCCGGAACTCACTGATCGCATGGGCTGGCTGAGCTTACCGCAGGCCATGCACGAGCATGTGGAGGAATTGCAGACCTTCGCAGCGGCCGTTAAGGATGCGGGCATCAAGCATGTGGTGCTGCTGGGCATGGGTGGCTCCAGCCTGGCGCCGGAGGTGTACCAGCGTACTTTCGGCAATGCCGCCGGTTACCCGGAGCTGATCGTGCTCGACAGCACGCATCCGGCGGCGGTACGGGCGGTGGAACGCCGCATTGAACCGCTGCGCACGCTGTTCCTGGTGTCCAGCAAGTCAGGCACCACCACGGAGACGCTTTCCTATTTCTACTACTTCTGGAAACTGGTTAGCGACCGCAGCACGCAGCCGGGGCAGAACTTCACCGCCATCAGCGATCCGGGCACGCCGCTGGAAAAGCTGGCACGCGAGCGCAAGTTCCGCCGCGTTTTCTCGGCGCCTCCGGAAGTCGGAGGCCGCTACGCCGCGCTCACTGTATTTGGCCTGGTGCCCGCCGCCCTGATCGGCATAGACCTGAAGCGCCTGCTGGACGAGGCTTGGACGATGGCCGAGGCCAGCGCCTTCTGCGTGGACGCAAAAAAGTGTCCGACCCTGGCTTTGGGAGCCGCTTTGGGCGAACTGGCGCGCATGCAGCGCGACAAGGTTACGTTTCTGGCGTCCCCGTCGCTGGCGGCCTTCCCCATCTGGGTGGAGCAGTTGATTGCGGAGAGCACGGGCAAGGACAACAAGGGCATTGTGCCCATCGCCGATGAGCCGGTGGGCGCGCCCGAGGTGTACGGCAAGGACCGCTTCTTCGCCTTCCTGCATATTCCTGGCGAGGACAAGGGTCTGGAAGCGAAGGTGGCAGCCCTGGAGCAGGCGGGACATCCCGTGGCCCGACTCGCCTTAAAGGACAAGTACGATCTCGGGCAGGAATTCTTCCGCTGGGAGATGGCGGTAGCCGCCGCCGGCGCGGTGCTCGGCATTCAGCCCTTTAACCAACCCGATGTGCAATTGGCTAAGGACCTGGCGAAGAAGGCCATGGAAGGCAAAGCCGGGGGCCAGCAGGCGCCGGAAGTGGCGACGGCGCAGCGCCAGCCGTTGCAGGGCGCGCTGCAGGACTGGCTGGGCGGGGCACAGGCGGGTAATTATATTTCGCTGCATGCTTATCTGGAACCGACGGCGGCCGCTGACCAGGCGCTGGAGCAATTGCGCGTGCTGTTGCGGGAGAAATCGCATCTGGCCACCACCGCGGGCTACGGACCGCGCTTCCTGCACTCTACCGGGCAGCTGCACAAAGGCGGTCCCAATTGCGGCCTGTTCTTGCAACTGGTGGACCAGCCCGGAAGCGACGTGCCGGTGCCCGAAACTCATTACACTTTCGGGCAGTTGATCCGGGCACAGGCCCAAGGCGACTGGCAGGCGCTCACGCAGCGCGGCCGTCGTGTGGTGCGGGTGCAGTTGGGGGCGGACGCGAAGAGCGGGCTGGCGCAGTTGCTGGAGGTGGCGCGGGAGTTGCGCTCGGAACTGAATTCCGGGCACCGGGCCGCGTAACTTTTCGGGGCCCTCAACCTTTGAGCGCGTGCGAGGAGCGAATGTGGCTGTCCTGACCATGGAAAATCCGCTGCGCGAAGGCATTCGCCTGGAGCGCACCCCTGACCCTTGCGTGATGGTCATCTTCGGCGCCTCCGGCGACCTGACCCGGCGCAAGCTGATGCCGGCGCTCTACAACCTGTGGCGCGAACGCCTGCTGCCCGCCGGCTTCTCGGTTGTGGGGTTCTCGCGAACCGAAATGAACGACGAGCAATTCCGCGCTGCCATGAAAGAGGCCGTGGAACAGTTCGGCGAGCAGGGGCCGGTAGACCGGGAAGCGTGGGAGAGCTTCGCCGAAGGCCTGTTTTATCTTTCTGCCCATCCCGGCCACCCCGAAGACTATGCCAGCCTTTCCTCTCTGCTGGAGGAGGTTGACCGCCAGCGGGGCACCAACGGCAATCGCGTTTATTACCTGGCGGTGCCGCCCAGTTCCTTTGCCGGCATCGTGCAGCAACTGGATGCCGCCGG
>DATJFA010000653.1:0-4173 GCA_035496015.1 Terriglobales bacterium
GCGTAGATCCCATGAACCCGATGCGGCAGCACCATCATATGCGGATGGTAGATTTGCGTCTCTCCAAGAAATTGAAAAAGCATCCTTTGTTTCCCCACCCAAGCTTGCTTCCGACAAAAGCGAGCACGTCTGGTACCAAAGTATTTACTGGATTTGCATAACCATGTCATACGGTTAGGTAAGAATTAATCACAAAGGTGACAGAGGGTTCCTTCGGTGTGCAAATGTTTGCAGCTGTACGAGAAACAGATTTACGGCTGGGCAACGCCGTTTTCCGGGGTCTACTGAGGTGACGAATCCGCTCCGTGCGTTCTCATGCGACAAGCAGGTTGATCGAGTCTCCGGTAAGCGCGTCCCGGTGTGATTAGAAGGCGGTAGGAGCCGCGCCATGTGATGTGGCCTTTGGCGTGCATCAGAGTCGGATCTGGCATAATAATCGCTCACGTGGAGCTCTAATTTGCGGGCATACGTTTTCGTGGCCGTTCTGGTCCTACTGATCCCGGCGGCTCTTTTCTCGCCGTTTATCGGTCTGCTAGGCTGGACCTGGATCTCCTATTTCAGTCCCCACCAGTTCACCTGGGGCTTTACTCGGGTTTTGCCTGTGGGTTTGCTTATCGTCGTGCCTACCTTGCTGGGGCTGCCCTTCACCCGCCAGCACCGGTTGCCCCCGCTCACAAGTGAGACCCTTCTTCTCCTATTGTTGTGGTTCTGGTTCCTGGTGACCACCACGAACGTGCACTTTTCTCCGGTTTTCGTGCACCACTGGGCTGATACCGAGCATAAGCTCCTGACCGTCAGCAAAATCCTGCTGATGGTGTTCGTTAGCCTGATGCTAGTGATCGATTCCCGCCGCCTGCGCATGTGGTACTGGGTGACTGCGGGGATTTTTGCTTTTTTTGCTCTCAAGTCGGCGGTGTTCGGCGTCCTCACCGGCGGGCAGTACAAAGTCTTTGGCCCGCCCGACTCCATGATTGCCGACAATAATGACTTCGGGCTGGCCATGAACATCGCCTTGCCAATGTTCGTGTGCCTGGCCCGTACGGAAACTTCCCAGCGCCTGCGCTGGGCTTTTCGCGTTGCCATCCCAATGGGCATCATAGCTGTGGTGCTTACCTATTCCCGAGGCGCCATGCTCGGCTTGGCGGTGCTCCTGCTGCTGTGGGCGGCAAAGTCCAGGTACAAAGTGCTGGGCGTGGCCGGACTCTTAGTAACCCTCCTGGCTGTTTTTGCCTACGCTCCCCAAGCCTGGATGAAGCGCATGGAAACTCTTCGCACCGCTCCCCAGACCGATGCCTCCGCCCAAAGCCGGTTGCGTTCATGGAAGTTCGCGATCGAGCTGGCGCGCGATCATCCCCTGTTCGGCGGCGGTTTTGAAACCTTCACCCTGCCGCTTTACGCCCAGTACGGTATTGACGACACACATGGGCCGCATAGTATTTATTTTCAAATGCTGGCTGACCATGGCGTTCCCGGCCTGCTGCTGTTCCTGACCTTGATCGCTTCCTGCTGGTGGAGCTGCCGCCTCCTTATCCGGCGCTTCCGCGGGCACGAGTCCCTGAATTACCTGGCGGAGTACGCGCGCATGCTGCAGCTGAGCCTCGCCGGCTTTCTGGTGAGCGGAGCTTTTCTGGGCCGCGCTTACTTCGACCTCTTTTACCAGCTGGTGGCCACCGTTATAATCCTGAAATCCCTGGCGCGCCGCGAGCTTGCGGACCTGGAGCGGTTGGCGCCAGCCGAAGAAGCTCACGAGTTAGCGGCCGCCGCCCAGCCCGCTTCCTGATCATGTCGTCCCGCTTCCTTATCAGGCTTGGGGTGGCCGCACTGTTGTTTCTGCCGTGGGTGGTTAGGGGGCGCGCAGCAACGGACCGGTCGCCGTAGTCGTGCCCCTGGCCGACTGGTAGGATATTTCCAGCATCAATCAACTCGGTCTTTCCGGAGTTTCCGCAGGCCAGTTCCGCTGCCTCGCAAAATGGCCGTCCGGCCACTGCAAGTGGGTGGAGCTTGATTACCAGCTACAATCGACTGCTGTTTCTCTGACTACCGGCAGCGGCAACTTCGGAGGAAGCAATCTCGCCTCCGACTCCAATCCCGCCAGCGCCACCTCCGGCCTCATCACCGTCATCGCGACCGGTTTACGCCCCTGACTGACGTCGCTCGGAGGGTGACGAGATTCTAATGATTGGTCGGGAGGCTCCGCTCAGAACCAGGCGGAGTATCGTTACGGCGACCTGGTACAGCCTGCCTGGAGCGCAGTTTCGCGGGACGCTACCTGAACACCATACGGTTCACGCGTTTTCAGGAGCAATTCGCCTGGGAGCGGTCCGATATCGGTTGTATCGTCCATGGCCGCCGCCACGTAGGCTGGGCATGTCATCAGCTGGCGTCCGAACTCAGTGTCTACAATGCCTTTCCCTCGCGCTGCACCTTCAAGCCGGCCAATGCATGCCGCGACAATGGCGGCCTGATGCCGAACAATTGCACGGCTGGCCCAGGCTGCCGCGGTGGCTATGTCGATCCCGTAGCCGATGAGAACTCCAGCAGCCGCCACTATCACTGGTGGAGCCCGATTTACGACTACCTGATGACCGGCGATGAGGATGTGCACGACCTTCTTCTTGACGGCCTTTTGAATGAATTCACGGCGATTTGTTCGGCGGGGAACTATGCCGCTGTAACCGGAAACGGACATCTCTCCAAGACACCCCAATTCAAACTTGTCGTGGCAGGCGCAGGGCATCAACAACCGCCTGGGCCTTCAGGCTCATTTGGCGGGCGCTTGGGGAGCGCCGCTCATTACTGGCGTTTACTGGTAGAGACCGGAGACACCGCGGACGCGAATTTCGTCAATGTCATGATTCGCGACCTGCTCACCGTCATGTACCAGAAGCCCTGCGCTACCACCGGAACGGGATCGCTTAATCAGAACTGGCCTTCTGGCTGCACGCCGGTGTACGACGGCTATACCAATGGACTGCAAAGCAGGGGCTTCCTCGCTTACCGCGGGCTTTTCTTGGGACCCAATGAGGTAAACAATGATGTCCGCTGCGTGCCGGCGCCGGGCCAGAACGTTGTCTCCGGCGGCTACGTGCGCTGCGTTGAACCTTTCATGCAGGGCTATCTCGTGGATGCGATCTGGGCCATGATCCAATTGAAAGGCCCTAAATGGAGCGACTACCAGAAGTTGTTGGATTTGGCATACGGTGAGGCGATCAATACTGATGCTTCCAATTACCTGACCGGAGCCCTCGCCTGATCAGTTGGTTTACACCATGGCTGCGGACTAGCCCAACAACTTGGCCTGGCAGAATCCTTACAGCGCCGGCGACGTCAACGGTCCTGGCCGCCGGGTGAGGCGATCTATGTGATCTGGGGAAATTACACCGGCGATATAACAGCGTGGCGCTCGCACTGGGAGAACACCTACAGCAACTACGCCGCCAATCACAATTATGGCAGCGACCAAATGCCTGATTACGGTACCCAGCTGACAGATTCCATTGTGAACCTCATTTTGCATCCGGGCCTGGGCGCAGCCTGGATGCAGCGCCACTTATAACTCCGCGGCAGGGCAGTGGAAGCCGAGCTCGAAGCCACCTTCTGGAGTCACTACTAGGTATTACTTGAAAGAAAGACACCAAGACCATCGTGGACTACATAGGCTGGTTGAACGCAACCAATCAGCCCCTCGACCGCGATATCGCCCGCGACTACAACTGGTTTGCCCTGAGCAATCGTGTGCTCAGCCCGCCGCAGCCGGAACTCAGCTCCATGGCGGTGAGTGCTCCCGGAACCGCGCAGTTCATGCTCAAAGCTGTGATACCGGCCGGAAACTCCCGGTAGACGCTCAGGAATTCACAGGAACACCGGGGTCGGCATCACCCTAGGAAGGTGCCCATTACTTGCCGGTCATTTTCTGAATCCAATACTTGGGACTGCTTTCATACAGGCGTGACGCCATTCTCCGCAGCGTCCTCTTACGCGAGAGCTTCTCGATGAATTCGCGGGAGTAGGGATTAGTCGCGAGTACGCTGTCCAGCGAAGCTCCTCCGGCCAGGGCCGTCTTGATAGCATCATCCAACACGCCAATTGCCCGGTCTATCTGCTGCTGCGTGATGGTGAGGGGGGGGAGGAATCTCAAGACTGGCTCGAAATAGGTGTACGTCATGTGGACGC
>DATJFA010000654.1:0-7379 GCA_035496015.1 Terriglobales bacterium
TGGTAGCGGTAAGCCCGTTTGCCTGGATAGCGCCATTGCCACGTTCGTTTTCCGGGATGCCGCCCTGCTGCACGATTCCGGAGGGACCAGAATTGACGCCGGGTGTGAGGTAAGACAGTTCGACGAAGTTGCGCCCATTCAAGGGCAGGGCATACACCCGGCTCCCCTCCAGCACCTGTCCCACCGATGAGCTTTGCGACTCCACCAGAGGCTCGGCGGCGGTGACTTCCACCGACTCGCTTACGGAGCCGACTGCCAAGGTAATATCCACGCGCGCGGTCTGGTTCACATCGAGCTTGAATGCCGGTTGCACCGCCTTCTTGAATCCTTGCCGTTCGACCGTCACGCTGTAGGTGCCCGGCTGCAGCAGCGTCACCACATATTGGCCCTCGCTATTGCTCTTGACCACGTGCGCGATGCCGGTTTCCGTGTTGCGGACAGTCACCGTGGCTCCGATTACTACCGCACCCGAAGCGTCGCGCACACTGCCGACAATGCTGCCCGACGCGACTTGCGCCCCACTCGGAATTGCAAAGATGAAAACCAGCGACGCGATTCCGGCCAGAACCCAGGCGTATTTCCACCCGTTGATGAAGTACTTTGTGTGCGCCATGGCGAATCTCCTTCACGTCCGGATGGAGCCCACCTGAAGCGTGCCGGCAAGTTGCTGCCGAACCTCAGACCGCGGACTCCTACCCATGTATGTCAGCTTGACGACCATCAAGACAACATATGTATATATGGTGTCAACCCAAAAATGGCAGAACGGCATGCCTGGGAGCTACTGGTGGTTAACATCTAGATTGTAAGTCTCTGTTTTAATATGGCTTATGTAGCATTTCCCGTCTAAGGGAAAACCTTGGATGGAGGTTCAAAGTTCGATGTTGTCACCTTGGGTAGCTACATTGTATACAATGATGATAGGAAGTTGCATAGAGGAAGATCCGATGGCACCCTCGCCGGCATTCCAGCAGGTCATGGCGGAGCAGTTGCATCTCGCCCTGGATGGCAGCAGCTTTGTCCCGTTCTATGAACAGATCGTTGACCAGGTGCGCACCCTCATAAAGGAGGGCATACTCCAGGAAGGCCAGACTTTCTGCTCCGAAGGGGAAATCGCACGCCTGCTTGGTATCAGCAAGATGCCCGTGCGCCAAGCCTTCCAAAAACTGCGTTCGGAAGGATTGCTGGTTATAGCCCGGGGCAAGCGTCCCGTCATCGGCTCGGGCCGGGTTCCCTGGAATTTCCAGCAGCTTCGCGGATTCGGCGAGGAAATGCGGCGCCGCGGATTGACGCCATCCGCCAGACTGCTTGCTGCCGATTTGCTGGAACCCGAAATGGAAGTCGCACAGGCGCTGAAGCTCGGCCCCGGGGAACGCATTTATCGCATTCGACGGCTCCGCTTCGTCAATTCCAAGCCGGTGGCCATTGTCACCAGTCACCTGCCCGCTCGCCTGTTTTCCCGCATAGACCAGCAGGATCTGGAGCAGCAGTCGCTCTATCACATCATCGAGCACATCTACAAACGTAAACTGCATTGGGCGGAGGAGATCATCGGGGCGGTGACCGCCAAGGAGGAAGATGCCGCTGTTCTGCAGACCGCGGCCGGCACGGCGCTGCTTATGATCAAGGAAACGACTTACGACACGCAGCAGGTGCCAATCGAATACAGTATTTCCCTTCTGCGCGCTGACCGCTACACTGCCTCCGTAATCTCGGTGCGAAAGCCCTAGCAGCAGTTCTAGACCCGGCGAAGCCTTTGTCGAGCAGCACCATGGTGTAACAGCAGAGGTCATCTGCCAGTACCACGGAGTAGCGCCTTAAAACCGAGGGCTTCTTCGCGCAGATCAATATCCGGATGCGGCACTAATCCCAAACTGGCGCACACGCCGCCAGGGCCGATTTACAATACGCCCAGTTCCGGAGGATTGAGCACTATCTAATCGGGACATAACCATCCGTTCATTACCACCCTAGGGCCGCGTGAAAACATTTTTTTTAGAGGTGTCGCGCCATGCCAGCTATTCACCCTTGGCCCCGCCGTTCTTTCATGACCAAAGTGGTTTACTTGCTTCTCTGCGTAACATTGGCTGCGTCCTTTGCATTGCCGCTTCACGCAGCCGAGCCAGCATCGCGCTATTTGGCCTCAGGCTGGCAGTTTCGTGCCCTCGGCAATACTGACCGCTCTGATGTCAGGACGTGGCATCCGGCACAGGTGCCTGGTGTGGTCCAGACAGACCTGCTACGCAACGGCCTCATCCCCCAGCCTTTTTTCCGTGACAATGAATCCCGCCTGCAATGGATAGGACTCACTGATTGGGAGTATCGGGACACGTTTCAAGCCGACGCCTCCACGCTGGCCCATGAGCACGTGGACCTCATCTTCGAAGGTCTGGACACCTTCGCCGACGCCTATTTGAACGATCACCTGCTGATTCAAACGAACAATAGTTTCCGCCGCTGGCGACTTCCCGCCAGAAATCTACTGCAGCAGGGCGCCAACACGCTGCGCATCGTTTTTCATTCACCGGTTGAAAAAATGCTTCCCTACGTCCGCGCCCTGCCCTACTTGCTGCCCGCCATATCAACCATTAACGGCGGAAACGAGGAGGGCCTTCCCACTGCTCCCTACACCCGCAAGGCCCCCTACGAGTATGGGTGGGACTGGGGACCTCGTTTTGTGACCCAAGGCATCTGGCGTCCGGTCCTCCTTGAAACCTGGGACGCAGTGCGCATTGATACTTTTCACATTGTCCAGCGGAAAATTACCCGGGAAGCAGCTGTGCTGGACGTCGAACTCGACCTGGAAGCCAGCCGCGCCGTGTCCGCGACGGTAAGCTTGGAGCACGATTCCCTTTCTGCCGCCCAGACTGACGACGGGACGCATTCTGTGCACTTGGATCCAGGCATCAATCACCTGTCCTTCCCCGTTCGCATCTCTGCGCCTCGGCTCTGGTACCCCACAGGCTATGGGCCGCAGAATCGCTATCATTTTTCAGCTGCTGTCCGGGTGGGCCAGGAACCGGCAGCGCGAGGCGACCGTAACACCGGCTTGCGTTCCGTGGAATTGCGGCGCGTTCCCGACGCATGGGGCAAAAGCTTCACCTTCGTCATCAATGGCATACCCGTTTTTGCCAAGGGAGCCAATGTTATTCCTTTCGACAGCTTCCCGCCTCGGGTCACGGCGGAACAGCATCGCAGCATCCTCGAAGCGGCGCGCGACGCCAACATGAACATGGTGCGGGAGTGGGGCGGGGGCTACTACGAATCGGATGATTTCTATGATATTTGTGATGAACTCGGGCTGCTGGTATGGCAGGAATTCAGCTTCGGCGGCGACATGGTTCCGGGAGATACGGTCTTCCAGGAAAACGTCCGCCAAGAGGCGACCGAGCAGATCAAACGTTTACGTGATCACCCCAGCATCGTGATCTGGTGCGGTAACAACGAAATCGAAACCGGCTGGCTGCACTGGGCAGACCGCCAGGCCTTCAAGGAAACTGTCTCGCCTGACATCCGGGAGCGCGTTTGGCAGGATTACATGGTCCTCTTTGCCGATATTCTGAAAAGCGCGGTCACACAATATGCCGCTCCCGTCCCCTACTGGCCTAGTTCTCCCAGCGCAAACTTCGAAGAACCGCCTGACAACGATCACAATGGAGACATGCACTACTGGATGGTGTGGCACGCATTGGCCCCTGCGGAAGACTACCTCACCCAGTTTCCTCGCTTTATGACTGAATTCGGCTTTCAATCGTTTCCCGAAATGCGGACCATCCGCGCTTTTGCCCAACCCGCGGACCTCGACATCCGTTCCGTAGTCATGCGGTCGCATCAGAAGAACAAAGGAGGGAACGAGCGCATCCTGACTTATATGCTGCGGGAGTACCACGAGCCCAAGGATTTTGCTTCTTTCGTCTACTTGAGCCAGGTGCAACAGGCAGAAATCATCAAGCTCGGCGCCGAGCATTTTCGCCGCCAGCGTCCCCGCACCATGGGAGCGCTCTACTGGCAGTTAAATGACTGCTGGCCAGTGGCATCCTGGTCGAGCATTGATTATTACGGCCGCTGGAAGGCTCTGCAGTATTTCGCCCGTCGTTTCTTTGATGACGTTCTCGTCTCTCCCTACGCACACGATGATAAAGTGGATGTTTATATCGTGTCCGATCGCCTACAGCCCATAGCCGGTAACATTCACATCCGCCTGCTCGACTTCTCGGGAAAAGCGTTCCTTGACCAGCGCCAGCAGGTGAATATTCCTGCGCAATCCAGCGCGATATATCTCAGCCTGGACCAGAAAGGCCTGGCGACTAAGGCCGACCCTCGCCGGAGTTTCCTCCTAGTAGATCTGGATACGGGAGGGAAACAGCGTTCCCGGAACTTGGTGTTCTTTGATCACATGCGCAGCCTGGACTTGCCGATTGCCCCGCGCATTGAGGCAACGCTGCATAAGGAAGGCATGACTTACAGCCTCACTTTGCGGACGTCGGTGCTGGCCAGGAACGTCTATGTTTCTTTCGCAGATCTGGATGTTGGCGTGTCGGACAATTATTTCGATCTGCTCCCTGGCGAACCGGTCACCATTACTCTGAAGACGTTTTCCAGTTTGCAGCAACTTGAGAGTGCGCTGAGTATTAGGTCGCTTACGGAAGCTTTCACGCCCCCTGCTGCGCCCTGATGCGTTGAAAGCCTGGCCTGTCAACAAGGGAGCACCGCGCTTGCAGGCGGCATACAATTCCATGTCTTTTGCCGCGAACGGCGATTCCAGACTGCTTCGTCTACAACTTTGGCAATCCTTTTTCCGGCACTCCCTTCGTGTTTCCACGCATGTACGTCCCACGCGTGAAGTTTACTTTCCACTGAGTGGCAATAGCTCAGGTCTCGAATGCCTTCTCAACAAAATTGCTTAGTCAAGTTTCAGCCTCAGTTCAAGTGCTGCCACTGCCCCCAATGGTGAAGGATTTCGAGTCTAGTGCCGTCCAGAACTGCATCTTGGATAATCAAAAAGGAACTTTTTTTCTCAGGAGCAAACCTCCCGGGGTTCTTCGTTGAACGACGATTGCGCTTTATGATAGCTTCTGTCGCGCGAGTTCTGCAGGGAGGTCTTGTGCGCCTGGAAGGCCGCGTGGCCCTGGTAACGGGCGCTGCGATGGGAATTGGAAAGGGGATTGCCTCCCTCTTCGCGCAGCAAGGCGCGCAAGTAGTTGCCGCCGATATCAATACCGAGGCTGGCAACGCAACGGCGGAAGAAATTCGGGCGGCAGGAGGAAAGTGCATCTTCCGTCGCACCGATGTAAGCATCGAAGCTGAAGTAAGGGGCGCGGTTGCGGCAGCACAACAAGAATTTGGGCGCACGATTGACGTCCTGGCCAACGTAGCGGGCATCGCCCATGAAGCGCCGGCACATCTTCTCCAGTTGGCCGATTGGGACCGGATACTTAGAGTCAACTTAACCAGCATGTTCCTTTGCGCCAAGCACGTGCTGCCCGGAATGATGGCGGCCAAGGGCGGCGCAATAATAAATATCGCTTCGGTCCAGGGACTATTTGGCTTTCCAGGCTATCCGCACTACGCGGCCAGCAAAGGCGGAGCCATCAGCTTGACCCGGCAATTGGCGCGGGAATATGCACGCTATGGAGTTCGCGTAAACTGCATTGCTCCGGGAACGGTCGACACGCCAATGAACGTTCATGTTCTGGAACGGGTTCCTGACCCCGAACATTTGCGCCGCTCCTGGGAGCGGATGCACCCTCTAGGACGAATCGGTCAGCCCATTGACGTTGCCTGGGGCGCGCTATATCTGGCCTGCGACGAAAGTTCGTGGGTGACCGGGCAGTGCCTGGCGATTGATGGCGGGGTCTCCTGTTCAGTCCTGCCGGAATGAGAATCCCTCGCCTAAGGTGGGCATGGCCGGCATCGTAACCTTGGATGAATTGGCAGTCGAGCATTTTAGAGACTCCGGCGGAGAGATGCATTCACCGTCAAGCCCGGCAATGCAATGTGCGACCTGAAACCATTGCAGCTGGCAATTACGCCTCTGCCGGATAATATCTAATTGCTACGTGGGCATGAACCGACGTCAGTTCCTGAGAACTAGTGCCGCTGCCGGCGCGCTAGCGCTGCGCTCGCCCCTTTTCGCGGCGGAGAACATCGGCCCAGCCACCTACCGCACGCCCGTGCTGGCTGGGTACGAGCGCCTGCGCTTCGGCGTCTCCTACCACTTCAGCATGAACACCTTTACGGGCAACGACTACGAAACCGGCTCGGTGCCCGCCTCTACTTACAATCCCACCCACCTGGACGTTCGCCAATGGATTCGCGTGGCTCGCGACTTGGGCGCGCGCTATGCCGTGCTCACCGCCAAGCACATGTCCGGCTTCTGCCTGTGGGATTCCAAAAACTATGACTACGACGTCGCCGCCAGCGGCAATAAGACCGACGTGGTGGCGGCCTTTGTCGCCGCCTGTCACGAGTATGGGCTGCGGCCTGGCTTTTATTACTGCATTCTTGACCCGCACAACGAAGGCAAGTTTGACTGGAATGCGCCGATCGGAGATAAGTACTACGCCCTCATCAAGCAGCAACTGACCGAACTCCACTCGCGCTACCGCAACACCTTCTACCAGCTGCTCGACATTACCTGGAAGATTTCGCCGCAACAGCGCTGGGAGCTTTACCGATTGATCAAAGCCTATAGCCCGAATTGCATCGTTGTCATGAACCAGGCCTACTATCAAAGCAAGCGCAACCAGGGCCGAATTTGTGAGCCGGCGAGCTGGCCCACGGATGTCATCAACGGCGAAGATTGCCTGCCGCCGCCCGGCGGACATGATCCGCACGTGGTTTTCGAAGGCAAGCAGTACTACATGCCTTTTGAAAGCTGGATTTCCACCGGCCCGCCCTTCAAGCCGTTGCCACCTATGCGTAGCTGGTTTTGGCGCCCCGGATTCCAGATGCAGCCGGCGGAGGTAATCGCCCAGGCCTATCGCGAATGCATGGACCGCAATGCCAACCTGCTGCTCAACCTTTCGCCTGATAATACCGGACAACTCCCCGACGAATCTGCAGAAACCCTGCGCCAGGTAGCGGAGATAATTCGCAACCAAGCCGGGTGGCTCCAAGACGGGCGCCCGCCCTGGTCTCCTCGTTCGTGAGCATCGGGCTTAATTTGTTCAAGGACCCAGCGCGTTTTTCCATGCCGCTAAGCCAGAGGCCTGCCCGCATCCCCGGAAAAGGCCGCTAACGGGTTTCGGATCCGCGCTCTACCATACAATCTGAGCAAATGTTCGGGCGACGCGGCCATGTGCTCCCCATCCTCGCTCTTGCAACAGCTGGTTGTCTCTGGGGGACGGGATTCCTGTTTGGTAAGGTCGCGTTGCGCG
>DATJFA010000655.1:0-2666 GCA_035496015.1 Terriglobales bacterium
TACAGAATGACCCCGGGGAAGAAGCCGGCTTCGGCCGCGCCCAGCAGAAAACGTAGAGCGTAAAAGCTGTGCGGCGTCCGAATAAATATCATGGAACTGGAAATCATGCCCCAGGCCACCATCAGCGCCGCCAGCCAGCGCCGCGCTCCCACCCGCTCCAGCAGCAGGTTGCTGGGCACCTGAAAAATAAAGTACCCGGCAAAGAAAAGGCCTGCTCCCAGTCCGTAAACTTCATCATTCAAATGCAGTTGCGACTGCATCTGCAGCGCCGCGAACCCCACGTTGATGCGGTCCAGGTAGGCAACGATATAGAGAAGGAAAAGGAAGGGAATCAGGCGCCGGGTGAGGGTGGATACGAGCGCGGTTTCGAAATCGGGCTGGGCGGCTGGGTTCACGGCAAAGCTCGGCGAAGCACTCACCAATCAGCAGTCAGCCTCTGGACCTTGGCTACAACTCACTCAACCACCTTAGTCCGAGTTTGCGTCCCCTCCGCCATGGCAAGGGCCTGAGCGCTGACCGCTATCGATACGTCTTCTTAAATTCATTCCTTGTATTCAGCACGGTGAAGCTTCCATCCGGTTCGGCCGTAACTTCGATGTCATGACCCGTGTCCGTCTCTCCCACATTGGCGAGGAATTGTTCCGGAGAGTTGTGCTCTTTACCAGCTTCCGTCGCGTAATGCAGTTGCCACACATCCTGCATGCCCGGAGCATCATGCACGATCTGCCAGGCCGCCGGACTGCCACCTTTCTGCGCGCCATTATCCATGATGGCGGCACGCGCGTGCACCGCGTCCACCAGCGCCTTGTCGTTCGACAGGTCCATGCCGTGATGGGTTACCAGGTACAGGTCCACAGTGCCAATGAGGTTGTTGGGGCAGACCAACTCCAGTTCCTTCTGCTTGGTGAGGTCGCCGAGATCCAGGAAGCGGAACTTGCCGTAGGTGATTAGTATGCCTACGGAGCGTGCGTTCTCGGTTGGATCAGCCACGGCCTGCGGTTCACCGGCGCAATAGGGATTGGGCTGGCCCGCTCCCGGTAGAGCCGACGCGATATGCTCGCCCGCCGCGGCCAGCACCTGCACGCTGAGACCTTTTACTCGAATCCGGTCCCCGGGCTTCACCACCTTGTGATGAGCGTGTGCGATCACTTTCCGGTACTTGCCGAAATCCTCGCGGGTTACGTCGGAATCCTCCTGATTGGGCCCGTGGTCCACGAAGGTGCCGATTTTGATGCGCTGATCCAGTTGCTCCACTCCGCCCACATGATCGCGGTGATAGTGGGTGATCACAAGGTAATCAATTTTTTTGATCCCCGCCGTCTTGGCCGCGGCCACAATGCGATCGGCATCGCGGCCGTTAAAGCCTGGCCACCCGGTATCCACCAGGAGCGATTTCCCGCTGGGGCTGACCAGCAGCGTCGCCTGCCCGCCTTCCACATCAACGGCATAAATGTGCAGGGGCTTGGGCGCGGCTAGAGCCAGAGTGCAGCCCACAAGGGAAGTCAGACCAATAAAAGCAATGCGACGCATATTCGCCATCCTGTCCTGCCTCCGCCTACTCCTCTTCGCCTTCGTCGCCCGCCATCTCCGCCCGTAGTTGTACTTCGGGCAGGTTAGCAGTGCGCAACTGGCGGTTGAGCGCGGGCAGGTCCGTATTCTTCAGCGCATTCCAGCGCTGCATCACGGCCGCAAAGTTGCGTTGCGTTTCCGCCATGGCGTTCATCTGTGCAATGTTGGGCGCGGCATCGCCCCGGTCCACATCGCCGTAGAGCGTGGCCACCTCCCCGTTCACCCGGTTAAGCGTGACCTGCCCCGAAGGCGGAGAAGAGAAGCCGCCGGGCTTTCCCCCCACGGCGGTTAGGTTGTTCTCGAACGCAGTAATCAACTCCTTCACCGGCGGGCTCGCCTGGGCAGCCAGCTTGTGGAGTTGCTCGCCGGCCGAGCGCGCCTGCAGCACCGCTTCTGACGCCTGCGTCATCATGGCGGCAAGGCGCGTTTCCATCTCGAACTGCTGCTGCAATCCCGCTGACGAGGTCTTCACCCGCGGATCCATCTTGAGCGTCAGCGGGGCAGTATAGCTCTTGCCGTCCACCGTGAGCCGCACCGTGTACTGCCCGGGCAGAGCGCGCGGCCCCTGCGGCACTCGCGGCGTATCGTGCGGAACCGCAGATATTGGGTACGAGTAGTGCGTAGCCACGGGTGTCGCGTAATGCAAGTCCCACACCCAGCGATGCGCGCCGGCGTCCGCGGAAAGCGTCTGCGGCATGCGAATCCAGTACAGCGGGATCAGCTGCTTCTTCAGTTCCGCTTCTGTGACTTCGGGCTTGTCAGTGCTGGCATAGCGGCGCGCCACCTTGCCCTTGGAATCGAGGATCTCCAGCGTGACCGAACCGGAGGCAGGCTGCGCCAGATAGTAATCGAGGATGGCCCCGTTGGGCGGGTTCTGGCCCGCGGGCTCATCAGGCGGAAGCGGGGTGTCGGTGTAAGTCGAGCGGCGCAAGCGGTAGGCGGCTGCCGGCTGAAACAGATGTGCCGGTGAGCCCGCAACTGCCCCCGTGAGCTGCCGCAGCGGCGTAATGTCGTCCAGAATCCAGAACGAACGTCCGTGCGTGGCCACGATCAGGTCGTCATCCTTGATCCACAGATCGCGCATGGATGTACGCGGA
>DATJFA010000656.1:0-3180 GCA_035496015.1 Terriglobales bacterium
GAATCCACGGCTTCGTCATACTGGATGGCGGTTTTGAAATCGTTCTTAGCCGCCAGATTCTGCAGCAGCTCGTAATTGCCATCCTCAAAGTTTTTGCCCGGCCCGTACCAGTTCACCACAAAGCCAACGATGCCCAGGTTCTTCGCCTCGGTGATCTGCTTTTGCAGCGCCACCGGATCATTCGAGGAATAGCCCACGTTAGCGTGGTTCTTCTCCCCAAACCAGGGCTGATATGCCGCCAGGATCTGCGGCCAGGAATTGGGCGCTGCCGCCGTGCTGGCGCGCAATGCTTGTTTGAGA
This sequence comes from Terriglobales bacterium, assembly GCA_035496015.1. GTDB lineage: Bacteria > Acidobacteriota > Terriglobia > Terriglobales > Acidobacteriaceae > JAICWP01. Next base: position 301 of record DATJFA010000656.1, read on the forward strand.
TTGGGCCGGGCACAGGAGGCCAGCGGCGCCATTGCCGCCGCCAAAACGCATACAAGTGCTAGTAAACGCAACCAATAAGGGCCGATTTTCATACCTGGTTCAAAGCTCTTAGATGGCGGGAAGGGAAGCGGTGTTGGTCAGAGCTGCGGAAGGAAAAGATCAACGCAGAGGCGTCATGCTGAGGCCCTTTAGGGCTGAAGCATCTCGCGTGCGCCGCCCGCAAAGATGTGGGACCGCACGCGAGATTTCGCGGGGCTGAAAGACCCTCGGGATGACGCCGGTAACCGGCAGTGAATGCCGGCCGACCCCCGCGCCACGAATAGCCTAAAACGGTATGTCTTCGTCGGTGATGGTGGTGGAGTGGGCCACATCAGGCTCGGGAGCGCGCTGGTCGAAATCGGCGCCCGAAGCGGCGGCGCCGCGGCTGCGTCCGGCAGACGATCCTTCGCCCGCCTCGCGCCCGCCGCCCAGCAGGACCAGGTCCTGGGCCACGATCTCTGTCTTGTAGTGCTTTTGCCCGTCCTTGTCGTCCCAGGAGCGGGTCTGCAGGCGTCCCTCGATGTAAACCGGGCGCCCTTTCTTCAGGTACTCGCCCGCGATCTCTGCCGTGCGCTGCCAGGCCACGATGTTATGCCACTCGGTGCGGTCCTGCCACTGGCCGTCTTTATCTTTGTAGCGCTCGTTGGTGGCCAGCGTGAAATTCGCCACCGCCGTGCCGCTGGGTGTGTATTTGACCTCAGGGTCCTTGCCCAGATTGCCAATAAGAATGACTTTGTTGACGCTCTTTGCCATGGGAGAAGCTCCTTCTGACCCCGTCCGCGCGAACCTGGGCCGGGAGACCAATACTGCCAATGCGGCGCTAGGGATTTGTCTCAATCTTAGCAGAAGCACATACTGCGATTGCGCGGAAAACACGACGGCGGCTTAATCGGCTGCCATCGCGTGCTCAAATCGGGCGGGATACCGCCGCGGGTGAGGCTTCTTCTCCCGATACGAGCGCGCCAGTTCCAGGTAGATGCCCAAATCGCGCTGCAGGTCGGCTTGCGTGCCGTCGAAGTAGAAATTGCGAATGGGGATGCCGCCGTAATCCTTGCTCAGCTTGGGATAGATGGCCTCGCTGACAATTCCGTTCATGCAGGTGAAGGGGCTGATGTCCACAATGCCATCAGCGCCGTGCCGCGCCAGGTAGGCGGCTTTTCCCACACTCACCACCATTTCGCCTTCCGCGCCGCTCGCGGGCAGGTAGGGCCGGGCCAGTTCCAGAACTTCGCTGATGTGGGGCTCCTCGTAGCCGGTAAAATCCTCAGCGAAGGACGCCAGCAGGGCGCGCTCGTCGCTGTGCTGAATGTGGTTTCGCAGTGTGCTCTTCAGCAGGTCCAGCGAGAGGGTTTGCCCCGCCAGGCGCAACTTGCGGGCAACCTCGGAATTGCAGTACCCGATCCACTCCGCGATGTCGGTCAGCCAGCCTTCGCCGCCCTGCAGTTCCAGGTTGCGCACCAGGTCGGCATTGCTGAAGGTGTTCAGTCGGCAGAAAATTTCGCCCACCACCCCGATCAGCGGGCGCTGCCGGTGGTAGCTTGCGGGTACGCTTCGGAAACGTTCCCGCGCCCGCTCCATCGCCGCCACCAGAGACTTCATCTGGCAGGCAGCATCCGCACAACTGGCCTCAACCGCCTGGCACAGGTCGGCAACCGACTCGGCAAATGCCCGGTCAGCGCTGCCGGCAACAATTTCATACGGCCGGGTCTGCAGCAGGGCTTTGCGCAGAATATCGGCGGCCACCAGCGCGCGCCAGGCGGTGCGCTCGAAGGTGCTGCCCAGGCTGGCAATATCGCGGTATGCATCCTGCGTGCTCAGCGCGAATACTTGGACGTCCGGACAACCCGCTTGGGTCAGGACTTTTCGTAGAAACGGAACATATTGGCCGAAGCGGCACGGGCCATCGGCCGTTGCCATAAAGAACGCGGTGTGCCCCGGGTCGGTCCCCGGCTGTTCCAGGATGCGCATGAAGTCGCCCACCGTGATCTTGGCGGGATAGCACTCGTCTCCGCTGGTGAACTTTGCCCCTAATTCCAGCGTGCGCTGGGTGGAAGGCGGCGTGGGGTGGGCGGCCACGCCGAACCAGCGGAAGATGGCGGCAAACGCCTCCACCGCACCCTGCGCCATGGCCGGAATGTACACCGTCTTGCCGTGCAGCGGGTGCCCCGGCGGCAGCGCGGGCTTCACACAGCGGTGGGCGCGGAGTTGCATCGCAGAAATCCTTTGCTGTCGAGATAGGCTTCGCAACGGGTGAGGAAGCCGGCGTCGTTGGAGTGACCGTCAAACTGCAACAGCAGGCTGGGCTTGCCCGAGGCGTCGTTCACAAATGACTTGATGTAGGAATCCGGCCCGCACTTGAAGTTGGAGATGTACACCAGGTGCAGGTTGGGATAGCGCCGCGTGATTCGCGCCGCGGCAAGAATCAGCCGTCCGGAATTCCAGTACATATTGTCGTTGATTTCGGAGACGTCCTCTTCTTCCAGCGGCAGGAAGTCCAGAGGAATCACGTTGGCGCCGTACAGCGTGCGCAGCTTGCGCGGGATGTCGCAATTGATGTTGCGGTCGTAAAGATTGTAGGGTCTTCCCAGCAATACGAGGGCGGGCTCGCCGGTCTGCTCCAGGCGGGCGAGGGCGTCCTCACCAGCCTTTAGCAGGGTGTCACGAAAACGTTCTTGCGCCGAATAGGCGGCTTTCACGGCGCGCTTGTTGACGCCGCTAGGGATGCCAAAATGGCGCGCGAATTCTTCCAGAGCTTTGCGCACGTGTTCTGGTCCGAGGCGAAAGTGCACCGTTGGCGCCAGCAGCCTGCCGGCGCCGTCTTCCAATTTGGGCGCGGCGCGC
>DATJFA010000657.1:0-5018 GCA_035496015.1 Terriglobales bacterium
GTCCAGATCGAAACCTGAACCCTCCCTTTGCCCTCCCACAGGGGCTAAAGCCCGCAGCAGAGATTGCGCAATTTCGCGGGGCTGAAGCCCCGCGCTTCCACACCTGCGCCAGCAAAGAAGCCGGGAACTCAGATCTCGTGCGAAGAGAAGGTCAGCCTTGGCGTGGAAGCGCACGGCTTAAGCCGTGCGAAAAAGGGAGCGAAAACAATGGGCTTCAGCCCCGGTGGCACTGACTGACCCAGGGGGCGACGCCCACATCATGTCATTTGAAATTTCTATGGCCGCTATCAACTTTTCCAATGACCGCCCAAGGCCGCTGGGCGCTAAACTGAATAAGCAAGCCAGCTCTCTGTGAGGTCATATGTCGGAACTGGAAAATCGCCTGAACCGCATCCTTGAGGAACATCAACACGAAAGCGGTTTGCACATGATCGGCGGCCGCCACAAGCTGCTCGACCGCCTGGTGCGCTTCTGCGAACAGGAGCTGAGGCCGGAGGGGCTGGAGCGGCCAGGGTCCGAGGAAAACTCCATCGGCCGCACCGCCTGAGAGGCGCAAGCCTCCTCTACTGCGAAACACGAAATTCGAGCCCGCTGAAGGCAGCTCACGCCAGCGGGCTTTTTGCTGTTCGTGATGGGAATTGCGGCGGGCCGCGATGGCTTCAGGCGGCCATATGGTCGGTGTAACCCTCCAGCGAGTGCTGCAATTGCCGGTCTAAACTGTCATTAAGGCGATCCAGGTCATCGAGCAGATTGCTGAGGTCGAGTTCCAGCAGTTTTCCCTTAATCACGTCGTGAATGGCCGCATCAATCGCCCTCCGGTCGTCCACCAGCATGGAAAGCGAATAGCCCTGCTCTTTCCGCGTGCGCCCGTGCTTGGCGCCCGCCCGGGTCTGGATTTCCGGCTGCGGCCCTCTTTCCAGCTGCCGCAGAATTTCAGCCACCACGGTTTTGATGTGGTCCATCCTTTCTTCGTCTGAGGCGGCAATCTTCGCCAGCCGCGGATTGGTTTTCATGCGTTCCAGAGCGCGGCGCACCACCTCGTCCGACTGCTCGCGCAGACAATCCACCAGCGACTGACGTTGGGGATTGCGCAAAGCTTCCGGGGACGACAGTCTTTTTTCGATGGAAGCGACCAGATCGTGGATTTCCGCCGGCTTTACCAGGAAGTCGTCAACTTGCGACCGGATAGCGCGCAGCGCGTTCTCAAAAGCCGGGTAGCCGGTGAGGATAATGTTGACGCACTTGGGCTGAACCCGCCGCATGGCACTGACCACGGTGAAGCCGTCACCTGGTTCGCCTACATTGAGGTCGGCGACCAACACTTCAAAGGGCTCGTTACTCAGCTTCTGTATGGCTTCCGCGACGCTGGCCACAGCGGTCACGTTGTATCCGTGCTGGCGCAGGATGGGTGGAAGCGTCAGACGAATGCCCGGCTCGTCGTCCACGAACAATATTCGGCTTGCCATGGAACGCTCCGTGTTGGCAGCAACCCTTTGTATCCAACTGATGCGAAAGAACGAGCAGAGTTGCCCGCCGTTAAGTGCGGATCGGAGCAGAACTTATACCGATAACGTGGTGAATGCGCCTGCTTAAGCGTGTTACCCGAGTATCTGGGCAAGGAATGACGTTCCAGGTACCTGGCCCGCGCAAGTTTTCTCCCTTTGGGCCGCTAATCGGGGCATGATGGGCGGAGCAGATCTGCGAGCAACCTGGGCCCCAGGCAAGTGTAACCCCTCGAATTCAGCCAGGAGGGTTAATGCGATTCCTGTTCGCCACCGCCATTCTCAGCCTCGCCATCACTTTAGCCGGAGCTCCTTCTTCAGAAGCGCCGGCCGGATTCGACGGGCAAAGCAACGGCCTGGTGGACCAGGCCACGCACCAGTCCGACCAGGCCAAGTTTGAAGAAGTGGAGGGCATCAGCGACGGCCTGGGGCCGCTCTACAACGCGCAATCCTGCCGCGAGTGCCACCAGAACCCGGCCTCGGGCGGCAGCAGCCAGGTGACGGTACTGCGAGTGGGGCATGAAGGCCCGGACCACCGTTTCGAAAACGCCAGCATACCCATCGCCGACGGCGCCGCGACCATCACCGGGCGCACACTGGTGAACGACCGCGCCATCTGCCCCAACGCCGCCTTTCCCGCCACGGAGATTCAGGAGCGGGTGCCGGATACGGAAAACATCCGCACCTTACGGTTAGCTCTCAACCTTCTGGGGGACGGATTTGTGGAAGCTGTAGCCGACCAGACCCTGTTGGAACTTGCCCAGAAGGAATGCAAGGCGAGTCATCACAAAATGTGCGGCCAGGCGATTTATGTTCCTGTCCTGGAAGCGCCCGGGCAAACCGGGGTGGGCCGTTTCGGCTGGAAGGACCAGCACGCCAGCCTGCTTTCCTTTTCCGGTGATGCCTACCTGAACGAGATGGGCATCACCACGCGGTTGTTCCCGGATGAAGTGACGAAATTGTGCAACACCGCCCCCGAGCCCAACGACAAACCGGATGCCGACGGTCTGGACGATCTGGACCACTTTGCCCGCTTCATTCGCGCCACCAAAGCTCCGGCCCGGGACGCCACTCTGGCGGCTACACCGGAAGCGCAGCGCGGCTCGCAGCTGTTCAGCAAGATTGGCTGCGCCACCTGCCACGCGCCTTCGCTGACCACCGCACCCGCCGGCAGCAAGGTGGACGGCGGGGCTTTCACGGTTCCTGAGGCGCTGGGCGGCAAGACCTTCTATCCCTATTCCGATTACCTGCTGCATAACGTGGGGACGGGCGACGGCGTAGTCGTTCCCATGCAGGAACACTACGGGCCGAAGATCTACCAGGCCAAGTGGAGGAACTTTTCGGTTGAGGAATATCATGGCGCGCGCTTCAAGGTCCGCACCGCGCCGTTATGGGGTGTGCGCCTGCGCAGCCGCCTGATGCACGATGGTGAAGGCCTAACCCTGCGCGATGCCATCCTGCGCCACGCCGGCGAAGCCACGGAGGTCACCCGCCGCTTCGGCAAGCTGAAGCCCAAGGACCAGGAAGCGCTGCTGCAGTTCCTGCGCTCGCTGTAGGCCGGGGCTGAAGCTCTATCCATTTTGTGCATCGTATTCGCCCAGCTGAAGCTGGGCGCTTCCACGGTGAGGAGATTCTCGTTTTCGCCACTCATTCCCGCATGGGGATCAAACCCTCCGTCAGAATTTGAACCGGGCGGCTGACATTATCGTGGAAGCGCAGGGCTTTAGCCCTGCGAGCAGCATCGGGAGTGGATATGGGCTTCAGCCCCTGTGGCACTCTGCAGCGCCGGAAGGCGGGTCTGATATAGCTTAGGCCGCCGGCATGCCTGAAGGCATGCCCTGATACGAACCGCATATGGGTAGAGACGTTGCTCGTAACGTGTCCTGTCGTCCCGGAGACGTAACAAGTTACGTCTCTACGATCTGTTCATTATTGGGAGACGCAAGTTACCGCCGCTGCTCAGCAGTTGTTCGTAGCACCTCTGGGCTATTACCAGAACAGGACGAGCGCAGTAACATTACTTCACTACTGATACTCCAACAGCTACGGGGCTCACTTTGTTACTTTGGGTAGCAGTTATCGTGCTGGCGGTATTCTGGCTGATCTCCATCTGGCTGCATCTCACCGGCGGTCTGGTGACCTTCGGTCTGGGCGTGTGCCTGCTGATCACGATCGTGGTACGCCTGTGGCTGCCCCGGCGGCGCCGGCAGGCGGAGCGCCGCAGCAGCTAGGCGGGTCCTTCTACTTGCAGCTCTGGGCTGCCGCCCTCTTCGAGCCCACCTTTCCCGCCCGCTGAACCTTTGGTGCTGGCCTACGGTTACCAGCGTGAGTCCGCCCCTGTGACCGCTATCACAAGGGATTGTGCGCCGCACCCCGTATGGTGGATTCGGCAGCCGAGTCCATTCTTCCACTTCTTTCGCTCCTGCTCGGTGACGAGGCTGCCATCACGCCGGTGAATGACGACGGTGAGAAGGGCAGGACAACAAGGATGTGCGAACAAAAACAGCTTGGTGCGCCGCCGTTGAACCAAGCGAGCGACGGTAACAGCAATGGCCATGCGTGCCCGGAGACGATTCTCCCCGAAACACTCGGGTTCCCGGCAACGTTGGCGGCGGGGTCCGAGTACCGCATCTCCCTGGAGACGGTGCGTGCAGCGGCCATGGGGCTGAGCGGGATTTCCGTGGTCATCACCGACCGGGCCGGCACTGTGCTTTGGGTCAATCCCGCTTTTACCCGCATCACAGGATACGCAGCCGCGGAAGCTGTTGGACAAAGTCCACGCTTGTGGAGTTCGGGCAAACATCCCAAACAGTTTTACAAGCAACTGTGGGACACCCTCCTGGCCGGCCGCGCCTGGCATGGAACCATTGTCAATCAGCGCAAGGATGGAAGCCTGTACAGCGAGGAACTGACGATTATTCCCATCCTCTCGGAGACCGGCGAGATCGCCAATTTCATCTCCTTCAAGCAGGACGTCACCGAAGATGAGCGCGCCACGGAGATGCTGCGGGAAAGCGAGGAGAAACTTCGCCTGATTCTGGAGTCCACGGTGGAGGCTATTTGCGGGGTTGACGTTCAGGGTCGCTGCACCTTTTGCAATTCGGCGTGTCTCCGCCTGCTCGGCTACCAGCATGCGGACCAGTTGCTCGGCCGCAACATGCACGCGCTCATCCATCATTCGCGCCCCAATGGAAAGCCGCTTCCACCGGAGGAATGCCCGATCTGCCAAGCGCTGGGCAAGGGGCAAGAGGTGCACTTTGATGATGACGTGTTCTGGAAGGCGGATGGCACCACCTTTCCGGTGGAATACTGGGCATATCCGCAACGCAAAGGCGGAGAGGTCGTGGGAGCGGTGGTTGCCTTCATAGACGTGACCGTGCGCAAGCAGGCGCAAGAGCGTGTTCAGTACCTGGCATACTACGACGCGGTGACCGGGCTGGCCAACCGCACCCTTCTGGAAGACCGCCTGCACAAGGCCCTGGCCAGCGCGCATCGCCGCCAGGAAAAGCTTGCCGT
>DATJFA010000658.1:0-15459 GCA_035496015.1 Terriglobales bacterium
AAATCACCGGTCAGTCGTGCTCTACGGGTCCCGATGGAAACGCTCTCTTGTTCACCGGATTAGGGATTTTACCCTTGGAGGAGTACGCGTCAATACTGGGTGACACCACTCTGAATACCGACCCGGCCTTCAACATCCTCGTTTTCGGACTTACCCGCGACCTGGCGCAAATTGACAGCTTGTCTGCAAGCGTCCCCGAGCCTGCCTCCCTGGGCCTGATGTTCTCCGGTCTGTTCGCGCTCGGGCTGTCATGGAAGCGGAGAGCACGCACGAAAAGCCGGTGACCGCCTTCGCTTAGTCGTCGCTTTTGCTCCTACTATTTGCGAGCTAAGACAGCTGCGTGGCGAACAGCTGCGCGGGAGCGGAGTTCAATCACGCATCTGCCAGCTGGCCTTCTGGTTCCTTCACGGTGACGGCGGCGTCAACTTCTAACCTCAAGGCCAATGCGGATGCCAGATAAAGGAACGCGGCGATAACCAGCAGGGCTTTCAACCCGAACCAGAAACTGAGCGACTCCAGCAGGCCACCGACCAGCGCGCCGAACAGATTTGAGCCGAGCGCCTTTCCACTAAATCCCGCCCGGGCAAAGCTGCGGACAAATATGACGCCCGCAAAGAACACCGGGGAGCACAGCACCAGAGCAGCCACCGTGGCTTTCAATGCGACGGAGTGAAAAAAGAACTTATTGAGAGGAATCAGCCAGGTTACAGCAAATGAAATAAATATGCCCAGGTAGGCCAGCCAGAACGGAATGTGTTCCCACCATTGCACCACACAGTTGGCGCACACAATCAGCAGCAACAGCGCTGAGATAACGATGGAGTTTACAACCCAGGTAGTGCCGAACAGCAGGGCCATCTTGCTGATGATCTGCGCTTCCAGCAGCAGGAAACCACCGCCCAGAAAGAAGAAGTGCCAGCGCAGATTTCGCACCCCGCCGGCGGTCGATCCAATAAACCATCCGCAGATGGCTAAGAGCATGAGCGAGAGCAGGATGACGTTGAGCGGCAGTCCGGGTTCGCGCTGGTAAAAGTACGGCCAGTCATCGGTGGTTAAGCTCGCCGGCCTCATTTTTATGCCGGTGTGTCCACGCAAGAATTCCGCAATTGCGGGGTCGGCAAGATCGTTCTTGAGCCGCTCGGGAGCCCCTACGATGAAAAAGCTCCCGCCGGTCTCGTAATCGCCTCCTTGCGCCAGCAATTGAACCGGTTCCTGCCCGAATACGGTTTTGAGCAACGCATCCAACCGGCCCGCGATCCAGGTGGTGCTGACTTGAAACTTCACGATGAACAGACCGCCGGGACGAAGCAAGCGCCTGGCGGCGGTGAGCGCTTGAACCGTGTAAACATAGTTGTCAATTCGGATATTGGAGTAATACGAACTGGTGGTATGCGAATCGAGCAGGGAGAAAACGATCAGATCAAAGCGCTCATTACTGTTCTGGATGTAATTGCGCGCATCATTCAGCACGACGTGCACGCGGGGGGAGTCGTATGGCTTTTCGAAATGCAGCTCACGCCCCAGCTTGACGATGAGGGGATCGATTTCCACGGCAACCACATGCCCTGCTCCGTTACGCAGGGCAGCAGCCGTATCGTTGCCCATGCCAGCCCCAAGCACCAGGACCGATTGAGGAGAGGGATAAAACTTGTAAGGAATGTTGTACGCATTCCATTCCACAGGCCGGTCTTTGAACGCCTTACTGTGCGCCCGCACGAACTCCGGCGAGAGGTTTACGATCTTTTGATACCAGCTGTCATTGGTTGAGAGCTGGTAGGTTTCCGGGTGATCGGCGTCAGGCTGTGGCGTAAGTGTGAGCTTCTGATAGGGAGACCAATACACATGAGTTGGCGACTGGGGGTGAGTGATGGAAATTACCACACAAATCAAGGCGAACACGCCTGCCGCAATCACCGCTAGCTTCGGTGTCTTGACGAGCAGCAGAACAGTTGTGGCTCCGGCTAGTACGAACCAGACGATAGGCGGCTGATACCAAAAGCATAACAATGTGTAGAGCGTAATTCCGACCAGACTAGCCAGCACATTAACGCTATACGCGGCAATTCCTTTGGGGGCGTTCTCAAGGTACCAGCCGACCATTTGCCCGATCGGGATGAAGATGAACCCGATAAGCACGAACAGCAGCGCACAAATCAGCAGCGCAGAGACAAGTGAGGCGAGACTTGCTGCGTCCGAAGTCATATACGGGACTCCCCAGACTTGTACCTGGGAACTAGCCCCCAGCATGGCCGGCAATCCCGCCATTTGGCTGCGAATGAACTCTATGGGCGAATTTACAAAAAGCGTGAGGACGACAAGGGGAACCAGCATGGAGAACAGATTGATGCGCCTTCGGGAAAGGTAGCACCCTAAGCCGAAGCCGAGAAAGCAGGCGATGAGCACGAAGTTCTTGAAATAGGCGAAAATGCGGATCTCAGACGAGATCCAGCGAATCATCAGCAACTCTAAAAATAAGGAAAGAACGCTCACCAACACCAGGTTCAGCCAGGAAAAACCACCCAAATCCTCCGGCGAGAAATCTCCCTGGGTTGACCACCGTCGGCTAAATCGGTTGGAAAGCATGCCTATTTCTCCCTGTGGAGGTAAAAATGCGAAGCGGAGACAATTCTGAACAGCACCGGAGCCACAATGCTGGCGGCCGAAGGGCAACCGCAAAGGCGGAAGCACAAGCGTTGCATGACTCCTCTTGCCTGCAACAGAGGGAGCGCACTGCTCCCAACCCGGCATTTCTTGGATTAGTGTCCTGATTCTGTGGACCCATGTTGCAGTTGTCAATTGAAATCTGGATGGGACGGTCAAAAACAGGAGACGAGAGTACCCCCACTTTCGGGAGGACCAGTGGACGGTGGCGGCAACTTTGCGCCGGTGCGGTGAAGGGTCTCCCGACACTTCTTCCACAGGCGCACCCAAACCCAGGGAGTTGACCGCGAGCGGCCGGAGGGTTAGCTTAGCATCTGGCTTTCTGCCCGTTCCCGCGAAAGCCGCCGCCGATGTCGGATTTGAGCCATCCCCGGCCTGAGATCACTGCCCCCTGGGACCGCAAGATTCCGGAGAAGATGCTGGCGCTCTATCTGGACAGCGTTCGCAGTTTTCCCGCCTGGAAGGCGATGTGCCCCCACTACATCCACCCCGATGTAAAGGAAGTGAGTGAACTGGGCTACCACTCCACGCTATTACGCACGGCCCAGTCAGAGTACGTTTTCACCTTCAGCACCAAGACCACTTTCATTTACGAGATCGAGGAAGAGGTCAGGACGGGGCAGCTGGAAATTCGATGCGATAACGAACTGGTGCTGAACATTGGGGTTTCCTGCGCCGACGACGCCGATGGCAGGCCGGAGTGGGTGGCGCGCAGCGTGGAAGTGTTCTGCGATGGCGAGTGGGTAGCGGATTTGCTGGGCCTGGCAGCACGGCAGCAGGCGCACGAACGACAGCGCCTGCAATTGGAGACCAGGGAGCGCCAGCGCCACGCGCAGGAACTCACTGAACTGCGGCAAAGGTTCGGAATCGAAGATGCAGCGCCGGCGGCGGGACAGGCCAAGGCAATTTCCAAAGAGCCGCAGGGGCGGCGCTGGCTGCGCTTCTGGAGGAAGAGCAGCGGTTGAAAATACTGTCCTTTCAGGACTGCAGGCCGCCAAGATTGCCGGGCGCAAGCGATTCAGCGATAATTCACGATGCACAAACCGCGAGCGATTGGGAAAACTCTTTGCGGGTCCTTTCCCTGTTGATGAGCCGGAATCCCGTAGCGCAGAAAGCTTCACGCTGCGACCGGCAGCTTTCGGCGTTTTGACAAAAACCGATGCCGGCACAGACTTCCTCTGCTCCCGCCTCCTCCCCGCCAGCAACCTATTCCGCTGAAATTGGCCAGGGCTCTGGGGAGGCATGGCTGGGAATCGGTTATCAGCGATGGTTGTGGATAGTGTCCGCGGCAGGCATCGCTGCGCGGCTGGAGCAGTACCTGTTCAACCGCTCCCTGTGGCTGGACGAAGCGCTGATGGTGCTCAACCTGCTGCACCGCTCTTTTGCCCAGCTGATGAAGCCTTTGGATTACCAGCTGGTGGCGCCACTGGCCTGGCTGTTTGCGGAAAAGCTCTGCATTCTGCTGTTTGGTCCCGGCGAACTGGGGCTTCGCCTGGTCGCGGCGGCGGGCGGAACATTGGCCATGGTTCTAGTCGCCATTCTCGCCTGGCGGCTGCTGGCGCCCCGGGCCGCCCTCGTGGCTGTGGCTCTGTTCGCCCTTTCGCCGCCGCTCATTTATTACTCGTCCGAGCTCAAACCCTACGGCAGCGATCCAGCGGCCTGCGGCCTGCTTTGGCTGCTTGGATTCTGGGCCTTGCGGGGGCGGCTGACCGCTCTGAAGGTGGCGGCGCTGTCGTTGACAGGCGCCGCCTTGTTCTGGTTCTCTCATCCCATTCTGTTTGTGGCGGGCGGATTCGGCGTGGCGGTTCTGGCTGCCGCCATTGGGGAACATGATTGGCGGCGCTGTCTCGGCTTTGTTCCCGTTTTCCTGACCTGGTGCGGCAGCTTTGCGGTTGATTATTGGCTCACTTTGCGCACCAGTAGCGCCAACCCCGGCCTGCCTCACGCTTATCCCTTCTTCAGCTCCCCCATCCACTTTTCGACGATCGATATGGCAGTTCAGAGCGTCTTTACGCTGCAGCAGAACCCGTCAACCCTGCTGCTGGGCGTCTCGCTGTTAGCCGCGGTAATTGGCGGGCTCCATTTCTGGCGCCAGGACCGCGCCGCCTGCTGCTTTCTGATTGTGCCTCTGCTACTGGCATTCGCCGCTTCCAACCTCCACCTCTACCCTCTGCCCGGTCGCTTCTTTCTCTTTTTCGCGCCGGCCCTCTTTGTGCTGGTGGGCGCGGGAGCCGAAGAGATATGTCTGGCGGCCCGCTCCCGCGGTTTGCCCGTGGCCGCCGCGTTAATGGTGCTGCTGTTCTTTCAGCCAGTGCTCTCCACCGCGGAGACCGTCCAGCACCACATGCCAGGCGAGGAATTGCGCCCGGTGCTGCAGTATGTACAGCGTCATCAACGCCCCGACGACACCTGGTACATCTACTACTACGCCCGCTACGCCTACCAGTACTATGCGGAAGCTTACGGGCTGAGGGGCAGCAACGTCGTGCTGGGAAGCGGATTTCGCGTTCCACCTCCCCGCGGCAAGAACTGGGACGTTTACCAGGAGGACTTTTCCAAGCTCCAGGGCCGGCGAGTGTGGGTGATCTTCTCTCATAACTGGACGCTCGATGGGGTGGACGAACCCGCCTACGCGTTGCACGTGCTGGACAGCATGGGAGTGAGAAAAGACGTGTACCTGGACTACGGCGCCGCTGCTTACCTGTACGAACTGCCTACCTCGCCAACTCCCGCCGGGGAGGGAAGCCCAGCAGCCCACAACTGAGGTTCTCCCTATACCCACTATTGCTCCTGGCGTGCAAACCTTTGCATCGGAAGGGTGTTGTATTTCGTTGCAGTTCCGCCTATCGGTTGAATTTTGAGGCTTGCCGGCGAAGCGCAAAGTGGCTGGCCAAATGCTCTAGAAATGCCAACGCAGGCTGTCCCGGTAGTTGAACTACCTGTGGTGAGAATGATGAAAGCTTCTGAACCCAGCCGTTCGTCCTCTGGCCAGATCCTATGGGCTATATTTATTGTCCTCATTGCCCTGTGGGTGATTGCCTTCGCTGCCCACCTGGGAGGGGGGGTAATCACCTATCTCCTGATTATCTCTCTGGCGGTTCTTCTAATCCGCTCAGCCGGCTCGCGGGCGAAACCCGCTCCAGTACAGGAAGGACCCGTGAAGGGTTCCTCCACAGAGTAACGGCGACCAGCCGGTAATTCCACGCCCCATTGTGTTCGGATTCGTTTAGAGTGGCAGGTGCAGCCGTGCTTCGCAGCCACGGCCTTCGGGGCGATTAGCAAGTTGCACGGTCCCGCCATGCGCCTCCGCAATCTGGCGGCTGAGCGCCAGCCCAATTCCTGAGCCTCCCGGCTTGGTGGTGAAGAAGGGTACAAACAGGTTTCCGGGATTGGCGATGCCCAGGCCTTCGTCGCGCACGCAAACATCCAGCGAGCCGCCGTTCCTGTGCCAGCCCACGCTGACCTTGCCCTGGGTCTCCAGTGAGGCATCCGCCGCGTTGCGGATCAGGTTGATGAGCACCTGCTGCAGCTGATCAGGGTCGGCCTGCAGCCTGACTTCTGGACCGGGAAAAACCTCCACCGTCAAACGGGTCTCAACACTGGCGGCGGCGCGTACCAGAGGGCCCAGTTCCACTTCCTGAAGCTGTGGCTTGGGCAGGCGTGCCAGCCGCGAGTAGTCGCGCATGAACTTGCTGAGCGCGTCGGAGCGCTCGGCGATGATCTTCAGCCCGCGGCGCAGGTCATCTTCCCAATCGACCGAACGCGGCTCGCGCTTGAGCAGCGTTTCCAGGCTCTGCGCAATGGAGGAGATGGGCGCCAGCGAATTGTTCATCTCGTGGCCCAGCACCCTCACCAGGCGCTGCCAGGCCTGGCGCTCTTCTTCGCGCAGAGCCTGGCTTAAGTCTGAGATGACCAGCAACTGGTGCGGTGCGCCGCCCTGGCGGAACACGGTGCGGCGCAGGCCCCAGCGCCCCCCGCGTCCCGGAAAGCTCTTTTCTATGGTGCGTGCCATCTCCCCTTCCAGGCAGTCGGCCAGTCCCAATTCGGTGGCGGTCTTGCCCAGCAGACGCTCCACGTTCTGGCTAAGCAGGCGTTCGCCGGCGCGGTTCACCAGGCGCAGCCGCGCCTGTGGGTCAAAGGTAAAGACGGCGACGTCAATTTCCGCCATCACTGTGCCCAGCAGGGCGCTGGCTTCCATGGCGCCCAGGCGTTGCTCGCGCAGCATTTCAGAGAGAGCGTTGACCTCGCGCATCAGCTCGCCCAGCGCGTCTTCGGGATTGCCCACCCGGGCGCGCATGGAGAAATCGCCCTCGCGCAGCGCCGCCTGCATGTTGGCCAAGGTTTGCAAGGGACGCATCACGGTGCCCCGCACCGTGAAGGAGAAGGCGAGCCAGGCGGTAACAATCAGGACGGTAAGCGTCCACTGCGTGCTGCCGGAAAAGGAGCCGGTCCAGAGCAGCACCATGGCGGGAATCACGCCGGCCAGGCCGGACGCCAGCGCAAACAGCAGAACCCGGTTCTCGTGCGCTATGCGCCGCCGGCCTCGTGGACGGGGGCGTCCGGTGGCAGCACCGGTGCGGGAGGACTTAGTTGCGGCCGGCTTGGCCAGATCAGATTCCATACTTCTGCAGGCGCCGGTAGAGGGCGCTGCGGCTCAGGCCCAGCGCCTCCGACGCCTGGCTGATATTACCGCCGTAACGCGCCAGAGCCTTGCGCACCAGCAGCGACTCTACTTCTTCCAGACTCATATCTTCCATCTTTTGTCCGCTGTCGCGCGCGCCCCGCAGGCCCAGGTCGCTCACCCGCACCTGCTCGCCCTCTGCCAGCAGCACCGCGCGCTCCACCGAGTGGTCCAGTTCGCGAACATTTCCCGGCCAGGAATACTCCAGCATGGCACGCAAAGCGGCGGCATCGAAGCCGTTCAGGCGCTTGCCGTAGCGCTCCGAATAGCGCTTCAGGAAGTGCATGGCCAGCACCGAGATATCCGGGCGCCTCTCCCGCAATGGCGGCAGGTGAATTTCCACCGTGTTCAGGCGAAAGAGCAAGTCCTGGCGGAAGCGCCCGGCGGAAACTTCCTGGTTCAGGTCAGCATTGGTAGCGGAGATTACTCGCGCGTTCACCCGCCGCGTTTTGGACGAGCCCACCGGCTCCATTTCCCCGGATTCCAGCACGCGCAGCAGCTTGGCCTGCTGGGAGGCAGGCACGTTGGCAATCTCGTCCAGAAAGATGGTGCCGCCGTCGGCCAGTTCGAAGCGGCCGACGCGATCGGCGCGGGCGTCGGTAAATGCGCCCTTGACGTGGCCGAACAACTCGCTTTCAAACACGCCTTCAGGCAGGCCGCCGGTGTTAACCGCGACAAACGGGCGGTGGGCGCGGTTGGACAAAACGTGCAGCGTGCGCGCCACCACTTCCTTTCCCCCGCCGTGCTCGCCGGTGATGAGCACATTGGCGTCCGAAGGGGCCACCCGGGTAATGAGCTGCAGGATGGGCTTCATGGCGTCCGATTCGGCAATGAATGTGGGCCGCCCCTCTGCCCGCAGCAGCCGGTTTTCCGCTTCCAAGCGCTGTCCCAGGCGGAGCGCCCGCCCCAACTCCACCTGCGTGCGCAACACGGAAAGTAGCCGGGCATTCTCCCAGGGCTTCTGAATAAAATCGCGGGCGCCGCGGCGCATGGCTTCCACCGCCAGGTCCACGCTTCCCCAGGCGGTCATTACGATTACTGGAAAGGTACTGTCCGCAGCCTGAATCTGCGAGAGCAGATCCAGGCCTTCCTGCCCGGAAGTGGTGTCGCGCGTGTAGTTCAGATCAATCAGGGCGGCGTCGAATTCCTGTTTCTGCAGCGCCTCCAGCACGCCAGCCGGCGAAGAGACGGCGCCAATCTGGTAGCCCTCCGGCTTCAGCAGCAGGCGCAGCGCCTCGATGACGTCGCGCTGGTCATCGGCGACAAGTACGCGCGGAGCGGGCTGGTTGCCGGGGATCATCCTGGCCTTACTCGAGGATTGTATACGCTCTGTCATTTCCTCCTTCACAGCGAGGGCCCGGGCAAGTCGGCGGCGGGCGAGGTTTTCTGATCGGTCAGGTCGGTGCGCGGCATCACCCCGAGAATTTCCGGCGCCTTCTGAACATGTCCATTTTCGGCGTCCCCGATTTCAATTCCGTTGTGCGTCAGGGTCAGGCCGGTCACGCGATCCAGTTCCACCCGCGATTTTTCATAAGCCGCCATGGCCCCCACCCGCGCCGATTCCGCCTGGGCCAGGTCGCGCTGCGTCTGCAGCACCTGGTAGCTGGTGGAAGCACCCAACGCGTACTTCTTCTGCTCGATTTCGAAGGTGTGCTGCGCCAGGTCGCGCGCCGTAGTGGCGGCTTCCACCCGCGCCCGGTTCTGCTGCAGCGCGAATTGCGCGTTGCGCACCTCGATTCCGATTTCGTTCTGCAGCTGCTGCAGGCGCATCTGCGCCTGCCGGTATTCCAGTTCCGAACGGATCTGGTCGGCCTTAGCCACCCGGTTGCGGAAAGGAATGGTGACCTGGAAGCCGACCGCGTAATCGGGAAAATCGTTGCGGAACAGCTTGGCAAATGCGTTGCCATAACCGGTGCGGGCCACCGTTCCCGGCGGCAGGCACTGGATCGAGTTGGGATTAGGCACAACACCGGGGGCGCAGGTGAAAGCGGGATTCTGTTCTCCTGCCAGCGCCGAGGCGCCGTACCAGGCCACCAGGTCTACCGTGGGCAGAAGCGCGTTCTTGGCGCTCTTGCGGCTGATTTCGCGATTGGTCAGGTCCATGCGTGCCTGGGCCAGCTCAGGACGGTGGGAAAGAGCCTCCTGCAGCAAATCCTGCACCGGCTGCACCGGCTCCTTTTCCGGCACATACATGGTGTCCGTAGGCACAACCGGCGCGGCGGCAATGAAGGGATCACTCAGGTTGCGGGTGACGGCATTCTTCATCAGCAACTGCTGCAGTTGCAGGCCGGTTTGGGCGACAATCAAATCCTGCTTGCGGCTGGCGACTTCGTTCTCCGCCTGCGTCACCTCGATTGCGGGGAGAGCGCCGATGCGCACCTGCTCGCGGTTGTCGGAAAGAGTTTTCTCCGCCAGGTTGAGCGACCGCTCCCTGACCCTCTCATCCTCGTAGGCGTACACCAGGTCCCAGTAAATGTTCTGGATCTGAGACACGGTGGCAATTATCTGGTTTCGGAAAGCCACGTCGGAAATTTCGCGGTTGTTTTTCGCGATGTGGATAAAGCGCATGTTGGGTCCCGGCCCGAAGCCAGCCAGCAGGTGCTGCTTCAATTCTGCGCGAAATTGAGTGAACACCTGCGGAACCAGCAGGTCGAATTGGCTGTTGTCTGTGCCGCGCAGATTGCTGAAGTCCACCAGCATCTGCGTGCCTGTGGGGAAAGCCTGCGTGTACTCGAAATTGGCGTTGGTCGTGTTCTGCTGAAACACGCCCACCTGACCGATGGTAACGGCGTTGTTAATCGGCTGGGCCAAATGGTCAACGTACAATTTGGCGGTCAACTGCGGATCGTAGGGCTGAAGTGGCGTGCCGATGCCCAGCGTAGACTCCACCAGTCCTGAGGCGCCGCCGCCCGCGCCGCCCGCCCCGCCGGACGTGCCGCCTGCGCCCGAACCCTGAGCCCCGGTGCCGAATCCGCCCACGCCACCGCCAGGAGTGCCTTCCACCAGGCCGGTAGCCACGCCGCGGATCTCCGCGCCCGCCTTGGCCCGCAGGATGTCGGTGTCCGCAATCGAGAGGTTATAGCGGGCGATGGCGATATCCAGATTGTTTTCCAGGGCCAGCGCCACCGCGTCGCTGAGCGAAAGCATCAGCTTACCGTCTTTCATCAGCGTGTCCAGGCGGGGTGTGTTGGTCAGCTTGGGCTGCGGCACCTGCACCGAAGAGTAGGGGTTCAGAACGTTGGGAAACTGCGACCCGGCGTTAGGAAACCGGAACACCTGCGCCGAGCAGGAGGCCGCCGCCAACCCCAGCAGGAGCAGCCCGCAAATCATGATGAAAGCAGTATTTGTTTTTTTCATAGTCACCACACCATAAAATTGGGAATGGGTGCCCCACCCTTTGCGGTTTTTGCAAGGGTGGATTCGTTCACTCGTAACGCAGCGCTGCCATGGGATCCACCTTGCTGGCGCGCCGCGCCGGCACATAGCTCGCCAGCACGGCAACGGCAGCGATCATCAGCCCCACAACAGAGAAGGTGATGGGATCGTCCGCTTTCACGCCGAACAGCAGCGCGGACATCAGGCGCGCCAGAATCAGCGCTCCCGCCAGCCCCAGGCCGAGCCCGGCCGCAGCTGCCAGTACTCCTTCCCGCAGAACCATCCTCAAGACGTTGGCGGCCTGGGCGCCCAGCGCCATGCGGACTCCAATTTCCTGCGTGCGACGGCTGACCATATATGCCAGCACGCCGTAAAGCCCGATGGCGGAGAGCGCCAGGGCCAGCCCGGCGAACGCGATCAGCAGGTACATGGTGAAGCGCTGCTGGGAAACACTGTCGCGCAGCACCTCGTTCAGAGGCCGCACTTCAAAGAGCGGCAGATTCTTATCCAGCCGGAGCACCGCCTGCGTAACCGCGGGAACCAGGGCCATGGGATTGCCATTGCCGCGCACTACCAGGCTCATGTCGCTGTAGGCACGCTGGGGCAGGTACATCTCCGGACGCTCCGCCGAATCAAGCGACAACTGGTGGGTGTTGGGCACCTCGCCGATCACCTGCTCGCGTATGGAGCCGCCACTCTGATCCAGGTAGAGCACCTTGCCCACCGGGTCCTGGTTCGGCCACAACTGCTGCGCCAAAGCCTGGTTCACCACGGCGAGACCGGATGCCTGCTCCGCCTCCTGCCGCGTGAAGCCTCTTCCGCGCAGCACCGGCGAGCCCATGGCCTGAAAATAATCCTCGGAAACGTATTGGTAATCCGAGGTGCGGGTAGAAGTTTTGGCGCTTTCCCCTTCCAGGTGAATTCCGCTCAGGCTGATATTCTGCATGGGCAAGCCGCTGGACAGACTGGCAGCGCGCACCCCCGGAATCCCCTGCAGCGACTGCAGCAGCTGCGCACTGAAGGCTCGCTGCTGCTCAGGACTGGAATAGTGAAGTGGAGGCAGTGAGAGCTGTGCCGTGAGCACGTGCTGAGGACTGAAACCCGGGTCCTGCGCCAGCAAGGCACGCAGGGTGCGCACCATCAGGCCGGCCCCGGCCAGCGGAATCACCGCTAGCGAGATTTCCGCCACCACCAGCAGTGTGCGCAGCCGGCGCGAAATCCCGGCGTTCCCCGCTCGCGCGCCCTTGCTCACGCTGTGCTGAATATCCTGACGGACCACGTGAAAGGACGGAGCGAGGCCAAAAAGCAGCCCTGCCACCAGCATCACCCCGCCGGTAAATGCCAGAACGCCGGGGTCAATGCTGAGCTGCTGCAGGCCGAGAATGTCAGGAGGCGCCAGTGCCCGCACGCCGCGAATTCCCCACCATGCCAGCAGCAGCCCGGCAGCGCCGCCCAGGAGACCGAACAGCAAGCTCTCGCTCATCGCCTGGCGAACCAGGCGCCCGCGACTGGCCCCGAGCGCCACCCGGATGGCTATTTCTTTCTCGCGGCCCGCGGCCCGTGTCAGCAGCAGGTTGGCAACGTTGACGCACGCAATCAGCAGCACGAAACCGACCACAAATTGCAGGATCAGCAGGCTGCGGCGCAGCGTCCCGGCCACATTCTCCGTGTTCACCGTGAACACGTTCGTACCGTAGCCCCGATACTCATCCGGTTTTTCCCGCCGCAGGCGGGCCTCGATCACCTGCAACTCGCTGCGTGCCTGCGCCAGCGAAACACCCGGCTTCAGCCGACCCAGCACTACGTTCTGGCTGTTTTGCAGAACATCCTTGGGCTGGCTGGCGCTGGTATTCATCGGAATCCAAACGTCCGGCTTATCCTGCGAAAGGCCTTCCCACATGGCGGGTAGATGGAAGCTGGGAGGCAAAACGCCGATGATGCGGTAATTGACTTCGTTCAGGGTGAGGTCGCGGCCCAGCACCTGCGCGCCTTCCCCGAACATCTTCTGATAAAGCGCGTGGCTGATGATGACCACGCGGTCCTGTCCGGGCTCGCCTTCCCGCGGCGCAAACGTGCGGCCGAGTTCAGCATTCACCCCCAGCATGGAGAAAAAGTTGCTGGAAGCGGAGGCCGACTCCACGCGTTCCGGTTTCGCTATGCCGGTAAGGTTGACGGCCGAGCGCCCAGAGGAGCCCTGGCTTATGCCGGTGTGATAAGCCGCGATGTCCTCGAACGAATGCGCGTCCTGCTTCCAGCGCAGGTAGCTCTCCAGCCGCGCCGGCAGGCGCTGCCCGATAAATCCTTCCACCTGCGGGTTGGTCTCCCACAGCACCACCACTTGGCCAGGATCGCGAAACGGCAGCGAGCGCAACAGCACACCGTTCACGGCGCTGAACATGGCCGTGTTGGCGCCGATGCCCAGGGCCAGCGTGATGATGGCCACGGCGGTGAAGCCGGGGCTCCTGCGCAGCAGACGCAGCCCGTAGCGAATATCATGCAGCACGGTTTCCATATCATCCTCAAATCACTACGGGTGCCCCACCTTTGCGGTGTTTGCAAAGGTGGGATTCGTCACTCGTACCTCAGTGCCACCATTGGATCCACCCGGGTGGCCCGGCGCGCGGGAACGAAACTGGCCAGCAGCGCCGCCGCAACCAGCACGACCGCTACCGTGGCGAAAGTAAACGGGTCCAGCGGGCTCACGCCAAACAGCATTCCGGACAGCAGGCGGGTGGCCGCGAAGCTAGCCAAAAGACCGGCGATTACCCCTGCCAGAACCACGCGCATTCCCTGCCCTACTACCAGCCGCATCAGGTCGCGCGCGTTTGCCCCCAACGCCATGCGCAATCCCATCTCGTGCATGCGCTGGCTCACCGAGTAGGAGAGCACTCCGTAAAGCCCGATGGCAGCCATCAGCAGCGCCAGCACGGCGAATCCGCCCAGCAGGCTCATGCTGAAGCGGCGCTGCGCCACCGATGCCGCCAGCACTTCATTCATGGTGATCACGCCGAACACGGGCAGGTCTTTGTCCACTGACCAGATCGTCTGGCTGGCCGCGCTCGCCAGGCTGGCAGGATCGCCCGCGGTCCGCACCACGAATACGGCATGGCGGCTCACCCCGCTCGACACCTGGAAATTCGACATGTAGATCATGGGAGCCACGTCGGCGTCGAGCGCGGAAAACTTTACGTCACCGGCGACTCCGACGATGGTGAATGGCGCGCGGTCGCCCCACAACAGTCGTTTCCCAACAGGATCAGTTCCGGAAAAGTAGGTACGTGCCAACGTCTGATTAATCACCGCTACCAGCGGAGTGGAAGCCGTGTCCTGCTCCCGGAAGCCGCGTCCGCGGAGCAGCGGGATGCCCATGGCCTGGAAATAGCCTTCGCTCACCAGGGCGTTGTCGGCATTGTGGAATTCGTTGGGAGGCCCGCCTTCGATGCGGAAGCCGATGCCCCGCGGGTCAGCCAGAGGGAGATTGGTTACGAAACCGGCCGACTCCACGCCTGGCAACCGACGCAGGCGGGCGATGATTTCTCTTTCCGCAACGCCGCACAGCTCCGCCTTGGGATAGCGCGTATCGTCGAACTGGGTGCGGGCAATCAGAACGCCATTGGGATTAAAGCCTGGCGGCACGCGCAGCACGCGGATAAAGCTGTTGACCAGCAGGCCCGCGCCCACCAGCAGCAGCAGCGAGCAGGCCGTCTCCAGCACCACCAGCCCATTGCGCAGCCGCAGTTTTTCCCTGCTCGCACCGGCGCGCGCGCTGGCTTCTCTAAGCGCGGGCTGCAGCTCGCCTCGGCAAGCACGCCACCCCGGCGCTATTCCGAACAGAATTCCGGTAAGCACCGAAATGGCCACAGCAAATACCAGAACCGCGGGATCAATGGTCACATCGTGAAGGCGCGGCACCTGCTCCGGCCCAAATGCCGCCAGCAGGCGAACCAGCCATAAAGCCGCGAGCAGGCCGAATGCGCCGCCGGCTCCCGCCAGCAACACACTCTCGGTCAGAAATTGCCGCAGCAGCCGCGTGTGGGAGGCGCCCAGGGCGGCGCGCACGGCCACCTCCCGGCTACGCGTTGTCGCCCGCGCCAGCAAGAGGTTGGCGAGATTGGCGCAGGCAATCAGCAGCACAAAACCCACCGCTCCCAACAGCACCAGCAGCATGGGCCGGACCTTGCCCACAACGTCCGCCGCCAGCGAACTCACCGTCGGCTTCACATGAATATTGCCGCTATATATCTGCGGGTACTGCTTCTGAAATTCTGCCGCCACACGCGTCACATCCTCCTGCGCCTGCTGCAGGGAAACTCCTGGCTTCAGACGGCCCACGGTGAAGGTGCCGAACTCCCGTACGCGGTCTGCAATTTCTTCCGGCGTAAACGCCACTGGCACCCACAGCTCCGCTTGCTCCGAATAGGGCAGCGTGGAAAACGGGAACTGGAACGAAGCCGGCATGACCCCGATCACCGTGTAAGGCTGGCCGTCGAGGTCAACCGCGCGGCCCAGGATGTTGCGATCGGCGCCATAGCGCCGTTTCCATAGCCCATAGCTGAGGACCGCAACCTTCCCGGCGCCAGGACGATCTTCCTCGGCCGTGTAGGTGCGGCCCATGCTGGGTTCCACTCCCAGGACGGAAAACAGGTTGGAGGTCGCTTCCGTGATGTGAATGCGCTCCGGTTGGCCGGAACCGGTCAGGTTCGCGGTGTCGTTCTTGTACCCGGCAATGCCGCTGAACACGC
>DATJFA010000659.1:0-4577 GCA_035496015.1 Terriglobales bacterium
GGAATGGCCTACGTCTGCGTGGACGGCCCGGTGTTCACTTACGAACAGATCAAGAAGCTGGGGGAGGAGATCTGATGGAAGGCCTTGGCCAGAAACTGCAGCGCACGCTGAAAGGACGCATTTGCGTCATGGGCGTGGGTAATGTGGATTACGGCGATGACGGCTTCGGCGTTTACCTGGCTGAGGAACTGGTCGCGGCCGGCATCTCGGACGTCATCATTGCCGGCACGACGCCGGAACATTACCTGGGAAGGATCGCCGAGCAGGCTTTCGACCACCTGCTGGTGATTGATGCCACCAACTTTCGGGACGAGCCTGGCACGGTGGTCTTCCTCAATGCGGCTGAGATTGCCACCGCTTTCCCGCAAATTTCGACCCACAAGATTTCCCTGGGAGTGTTGGCCCACGTGCTGGAACAGGCTGGAACGCGGGTGTGGCTGCTGGGCGTGCAGCCGGAATCGCTGCAGCCCGGGCAAGAGCTGAGTTCCACCATGGAAGCATCCATGGAAATCATCCACGGCCTGCTGCGGGACCTGAGGGCACAGCAGGAGGGCCAGCTAGGGACGCACTCCTGGGCTGTGAAGGTGCTGGCATGATGGCTCCAGAGCAAGCCGTATTTGCCGCCATCCTAACCTGCATGATCGCGGCGGGAATTGCGTTGCTGTTGGCGCGCTGGCAGAGGTTTGCGGGATGGTTTACGTTCCTGGCCACGGCTGCCTCAGCGGGGCTGGTCGGCATGGCCGGCATACGGGCTCTAAGCGGAAGCTCTTCCCCCCAGGCGACCCCAGGCTGGCTGGCGGCTGCTGCGCGTTACCACGGCATCCAGGTGGATGGCCTGTCTGCCCTGCTTTTGCTGCTCGCCGCCCTCGTAGCCTTGCCATCCTCTCTGTATTCCCTTCGTTACCTGCAGCACTTTCCCGGCAAAGCGGCGCGTTACTACCCGTACTCGCTGATCTTCCTGGCTGCCTTGTACGGCCTGCTCAGCACGGCTGACACCATGTGGTGGTTCCTGATTTTCTGGCAGCTGATGGTTTTCTCCGGCTACGAACTGATCCGGCTTGATCGCAGCGCCAGCGTCCGGGGCGCGAACCGCTTCGCCATCATGCTGGAGCTGGCTTGTGCCGCCATTGTGGCCGGCACCGGCCTGTTGGCTCATGGTGCAGGAACTGTTGCGGCCTACAACTGGGGCGCCATCAGCGCCAATTTACCGGTAACTTTGAGCTCGGCCCCTGCTGACGGCACGCTGGCCTTTACTCTGTTGCTCTTGGGGTTTGGCATCACCATGGGCCTGTGGCCGTTTGGCCAGATGTGGCTGCCACACGCTTCGCCCGGCGCACCCGCTTCGGTCAGCGCATTGCTATGCGGAGTGGTTATGAAAATCGGCGCCTATGGGCTGCTGCGTTATTTCCTGTTCCTCGTGCCGGCCAATGCGCTGCCCGCCTTTCCAGCAGCCAAATGGGGAATGGTCATTTTGCTATTGGGTACTGTAACCCTCTTTGCGGGCACCATGCAGGCGCTGCAGCAGGAGCAGTCAAAGCGCCTGCTGGCCTTCCACAGCATTGGGCAGATGGGCTATATCGTGCTGGCGATTGGTACCTGCCTGCTGTTGGCCGGAAAGCCCAGCGCCAGTGCAGCTGCTATCGCCAGCTTCGCTTTGGTGGCGGCGCTTTTCCACTTGTTGAACCACACCCTGTTCGCCAGCCTGCTCTGCTTCAACGCTGGCTCGGTACAGCAGGCGACGGGCACGCAGGATTTGAACCGGCTGGGCGGCCTGATGAAGTACATGCCGCTCACCGGGCTGACCGCCCTGGTGGGCTCGTTTTCTATTTCTGGCGTACCCCTGTTCAACGGCTTCGCCAGCAAGTGGGCAATTTTTGTCGCTGCCATCCAGGGCGCCACCCAAGCCAGGTATCTCGCTGTGTGCGCCGCGATCGCCATCTTGACCAGCGGGTTGACGCTGGCTTCATTCGTCAAATTCTTTGGCGCCACTTTCCTGTGCCGGACAAGCGCATTGGTGGCTGAAAAGACAAGCTTGCGCACTGTCGTGCAAGGCGAGGTGCGCTCCCATACAGGAGGGGCTCAAGCGGGCAGCCTGGAGGTGGGCTGGAGCATGCAATTGCCGCAGCTGCTCTTGGCCCTGATGTGCATCCTGCTGGGTGTTGCGCCAGGGCTGGCATTTGCGGCCCTGCAACGAGCGATTGCCGCCACGCCACAGGGCGTGGGCGCGGTACTGGCCCAGGCCGCCCAAGGGGCGGGAGGTACATGGACCACGATGGCAGCACCGCAAGGAACAGCACTCTTCGTGCCGCTGGCCCTGGTAGCGCTTCTAAGCGTGAGCTTCCTGATTGCCTACGGGATTTCGCGGCTGGGCTCAGCGTCACGCCGGGCGGCCGCGCCCTGGCTGTGTGGCTACGAGCCGGAGGCGGAATGTGAGCGCTACATCGCGCACAACTTATACGGCGAAATCAAGCGTTACTTCCGCTGGCTGAGTCCGGCTGGAGATGGAAAGGTTGTGGTCGTAAAAGGGCGGACATCGTGATTGCGCGTGAACGGCTCAACCAGCTGAGAGAAAAGTTTGACAGCACCATTTTGCGCGCCGACCTGCCCAGCGAGCGGCAGCTGTTCGTGTGGGTCAAGCCGGAAACCGTAAAGGAGCTGTGCCGCTACATTTTCCGTGACCTGGATGCGCGCTACGTGATCAGCATCGGCGCCGACGATCGGCCATTCTCCGGCGGCTTCGTGGTCGCTCATGATTTCGCCTTCGACAAAGACCACGTCCTGTGCAGCGTGCTGGCCCACCTTCCAGGCGATGAGCCCAGGATCGAAAGCATCTCCAGCGTGGTTCCCGCCGCCAACTGGGCGGAACGCGAGATGCGCGATCTGGTCGGCATCGAGTGCGTGGGGCACCCCTACCCCAAGCGGCTCGTCCTGCCCGATGGCTGGCCGGAAGACGTCCATCCCCTGCGCAAGGATGTGCCCTGGAATCACGTGCCGGAAGAATTTAAAGAGAACGCCACCTTTGAATTTGAGAAGCCGCCGGAGGGCTGCACAGTGGTGCCTTTCGGACCCTTCCACCCCACGCTGGACGAGCCGGCGCACTTCCGTCTCTATGTGGAAGGCGAGATGGTGCGCGGTTGCGAATATCGCGGATTCATGGCCCACCGCGGCATTGAGAAGCTGGCCGAATCGGTCATGAACTACAACGACATTCCCGTGCTGGCCGAGCGCATCTGCGGCATTTGCGGATGCGTGCACAGCGTGGCCTACGTCCAGGCGGTGGAGGCGGCCGCTGCTCTGCGCCCACCGGCGCGCGCCGAATATATCCGCACCATCATGCTGGAACTGGAGCGCCTGCACAGCCACCTGCTGTGGGTGGGGCTGGCCTGCCACATCGTGGGCTTCGACACGCTCTTCATGCAGGCCTTCCGCATCCGTGAGCCGGTCATGTGGGTTGCGGAGAAGATTACCGGCAACCGCAAGACTTACGGGCTATGCGTGGTGGGCGGCGTGCGCTGGGACATCACTCCAGAGCTGAAGAGCGAACTCAGCAAGGTGCTGGACAAGCTGGAGGCGGAATGGACAGCGGTAGTGGGCGCAGTCAGCCGTGACAAAAACATCCAGAAGCGCACGCGCGGAGTAGGAGTGGCCGACAAGAACGTGGTGAAAAACGCGGGCGCAGTCGGGCCGGTTGCCCGCGCTGCGGGCGTAGCTATTGACTGCCGGCGCGACCATCCCTACGCCGCTTACGACCGCGTGGATTTCCAGGTCATCACGGCGGACGGTTGCGATGTGTGGTCGCGGGTGGTGGTGCGCATGAAAGAAGTGTTCGAATCCATCGCCATCATCCGGCAGTGCCTGGAGAAGATAAAGCCGGGGCCGCTGCAGCTGGCGATTACGGACGAGCTGCCGGTAGGGTGCATTGGTCTGTCGTCGGTGGAGGCGCCGCGCGGCGAGAGCCATCACTTCGTCATCACCGGAGAGAACAACCGGCCTCGTCGCTGGCGGGTGCGGGCGCCCACCTACCAGAACTTGCAGGCGGTGCCGGCCATGATTCGCGACCAGCAAATTGCCGACATGACCATATCGCTGGGCAGCATCGATCCGTGCTTTTCCTGCACCGACCGGATGGAAACCATTCAGCTCCGTTCGGGCGAGAGAAAAACCTGGTCGCAGAAGGAACTGCTGGCCTTGAGCCAGGGAAGGAAGTAGCGCAATGCAGGTGGTGTGGGCAATTCTTGGCAGCGCGTTCAACGTGGTGCTTGTGCTGGCGCTGGCGCCGTTGCTGCAAGGCGTGGCCCGCAAGATCACCGCCCGCATTCACTCCCGCCAGGGGCCGCCCCTGCTGCAGCCCTACTTCGACCTGCTCAAGCTGCTGGGTAAGGAAGACATTGAATCCGGAAAGACGCCCGCCATGCAGCGCTTCGCTGCTTTGCTCTCATTGGCTGCGATGCTGGCTGTCGCCTGCTTTCTGCCCATGGGCTTCGGCGCTCCCATGAATCTGGCCGGAGACGTCCTCCTGCTCATCTACCTGCTCACCCTGTGCGGCATCAGCACGCTGCTGGCGGGCGTGGCGGCGG